>JAISYD010000157.1 GCA_031270145.1 Planctomycetota bacterium | reverse complement strand
GCATGGGCCGTTATTTGGGACCCAGAACCAAAATTTGCCGCCGGCTGGGGTTCATGATATACGACAATTCCAACATTGAAAAAGCCTTCATGAAACGGGAGCAGGAGCCGTTCCGCCGCAAGAAGTCGGAATACGGCCGCCGCCTCTTGGAAAAACAGAAGGTCATGTATTACTACGGGATGCGCGAGGGCCAGATGCGCAAGCTCTTCAACCTCGCCCGCCGCACCAAGGGCAACACCTCCAAGGCGTTCCTCATCGCCTGCGAGCGGCGCCTGGACAACGCCCTCTATTCGGCCGGCTTTTCCGCCTCCCGGCCCCAGGCGAGGCAGTTCATCGGGCACGGCAACATCCAGGTCAACGGCAGGCGCGTCGACGTCGCAAGCTACCTGGTCGACACCGGCGACGCCATCACCGTCACCGACAAGCCAGGCCCCCGGAAGGTTGTCGCCGCCGCGGTCGAGCGCAAGTCCGGCTATGTCGCGCCGGATTGGGTGGCGGTGGATGCCAAGACCCTCACCGCCAAAATCGTCCGGTTGCCGGTGCGCGAGGATGTCCGGCTGCCGGTGAACGAGCAGCTTCTGGTCGAATTTTACAGCCGCTAGGGCGCTGTCCGCGCCGGGTCTTGCCAAGGCAAGGGGCGGACCGGCGCCGATCCCCCGCCCCTTCCAAGCGTTGGTGCGCCGGGACGCAGGCCGGGGACGGCGCATGGACGAGGCCGGAAAAGAGCGGGAAAGGCAAAACGAGCGTTTCGCCCGGGAGGAGTTGGGGGCGCTGTTGCGCCTGTTCGCCAGTCTGGGGCTGACCGTGGCCCTGGGCATAATCGGTTTTTTTTTCCTTGGCCATTACCTCGACGGCAAGGCCGGGGCGCTGGGAATCGAGACGCGCGGGGCGATGCGGCTGGTCTTCCTCCTCGCCGGCCTGACGCTAAGCGTCCACTGGGCCTATCGGCGGATCGCCCGGCACATGGACAAATACGCGCCGCCGGCCGGCAGGGAATAAACCGGCGGTTTCCCCTTGGCCGGAAATCCGGGCCGGATTGGGTTGAGCGCGTTTTTTTGAATCTTCTTGGTTTTCTCCCGGCTTGCCGGGCAGCGAGGCGGCGACCATGGAATTCTCCATCGAAAAACAGGCTTTTTCGGAAGCGCTGTCCCAGATCTGCGGCGTGGTACCGGAGCGTTGCGCCCGGCTCATCCTGCAAAACCTCATGCTCACCCTCAACCCCGACGACACCATTACCCTGGCGGGGACGGATCTCGAAATCGGCCTGAAAATAACCCTGGCGGTGAAACAAGCCAGGGACGCGGGCGCCATCCTCCTGCCGGCGTCCAGGCTAAACGCCCTGGTCAAGGGTTCCCTGGCGAACGAGCTGCGGCTGGCGGCGGAAAACAATTTGGCGGAGATCAGCGCCAAACATGGCCGGTTCCAACTCCCCGGCATGGAAACCGCCGACTATCCCGCCATCCCGGAGATCAAGGACGACGGGGCGATCTTCATCCACGGCGACGATTTCGCCGACGCGGTGCAAAAAACGGTTTTCGCCACCGCCAAGGGCGACACCCGCTACACCCTGAACGGCATTTACATGAACATCGACGGCGACGCGGCCGAATTCGTCGCCTCCGACACCAACCGCCTGTCCTACCTCAAAAAGGCGGTCAGGAACCCCGACCATGCCAAAAGTGGCGGCATCCTCATAACCAAGGGCATGACCACCCTGGCCCGGCTGGCGGCCGACAGCGACGCCCTGCAGATAAAATTCACCGAAAACGCCATGCTCGCCAAAACCGCCAACGCCGAAATCGTCATCCACCTGGTGGAGGGGATATTCCCCCGTTACGCCGAGGTCATCCCGCCCAAGAGCGAGACCAGCTTCACGGTCGGGCGGGAAGAGCTGCTCCTTTCGCTGCAAAGCGCCGGCATCATGTCTCCCGAGGAGGTCAAGGGAGTGCTGTTCTCCCTTTCGCCCGGCCGGCTCGACCTGTCGACCTCCAGCGACCACGGCGAGGCCGACATCGGGCTTGACGCCGAATTGTCCGGGCCGGAGATCAGCATCAAATTCAATTACCTCTTCCTGATCGACGTCCTGAAGAATCTGTCGGACGACAAGGTGGTCATCCAATACACGGACGGCGACAAGCCGGTCCGCATCGACAGCGGCGACTTCATGTACGTCCTCATGCCCATAAACCGCTGACATGGCGCGAAAGCCGCCGCCGGCCGCCATCCGGAAAGAGGAGAGCCGGGAATGGCGGGACTGGTTCCTGGAGGTGCATTGGCGCCGGCAGGGCCTGGCCGACGCCGAGGGGAAAGCGAAAAGGCGTTCCTTCCCGGATCCGGCGGACGGCAAGAGGCCGATCATCCGTCCGGCGGCGGAGCCGGAGGCGATCGGCAAAATACTATCGCGCCCGGCCAGCCGCGGCGCCTTTGATTTTTCCTTCTCCCTGGAGGCGGTCGCCGCCTGTTGGCGGCTGGCGGCCGGTTCGGAGACGGCCGAGGCTTCCCGGATCCACTCCCTCAAAAAAGGCGTCCTCACCATGGCCATCGGGAGCGCCCCGTTGCTGCAGGAAATCCGCCAATTCCGCCAGGCGGAAATTTTGCGGGTTTTGCGGGAAAATTGGCCGCTTCCCCAGCCCCTCCTGCGCGTGGTTTACCGGCCGGGCGGCTAGGAGGCCGGAAATGCCCTCCCTCTATGTCCATATCCCCTTTTGCCGCTCCCGCTGCAACTATTGCGCCTTCGCCAGCGGAATTTACCGGCCCGGCCTGGCCGACGCCTACCTGGACGCCCTGGCCGGGGAACTGGCGCGGCGCAATATTTTCAGCCCGTCGGCGCCGCCGGACAGCATTTACCTGGGCGGCGGAACGCCCTCCGCCCTTTCGATCCGGCAACTGGAAAGGCTGCTGTCGCTGTTGCCGGAGATGCCCCGGGAACATGAATTCACCTGCGAAATCAATCCCGACAGCGCCGATCCGGAAAAACTCCGCCTGTTGCGGGAGCGGGGCGCGAACCGCTGCTCCCTCGGCGTCCAGACCTTCGATCCGTCAGGCCTGGCCTGGCTTGGGAGGCGGCATGGCGCGGCCGCCGCCCGGAGGGCGGCGGAACTGGCGACGGAAGGCGGCTTCCCCTCGGTCAGCCTGGATTTGCTCCATGCCTGGCCGGGGCAGGAATTGTCCGCCTACCTCAAGGACCTGCGGGAGGCGGTCGGCCTGGGGATAGGGCATCTGTCCTGCTACCATCTGTCGCTGGAGCCCGGCACGCGGCTGGCGGAAGTTCCGCCGGCGCAAAAATTGGCCGAGAAAAGCGAGGAGGAAAGCCTGGCCTTTTGGCGGGAAGGGGAGGCGTTGTTGCGCGAAAGCGGCTTTGTCCACTACGAGACCAGCAATTTCGCCCGGCCGGGCCGGGAATGCCGGCACAACGCCGCCATTTGGAAAGGCGGCGAATACCTGGGCCTGGGCGCGGCGGCGCATTCGCACCTGGCCGGCCGGCGTATGGCCAATGTCGCCGGGACGGCGGCATATATCGAGCGCCTGGCCAAAGGGGACGATCCGGTGGATTTTTCCGAGCGGTTGCCGCCCCTGGCCAAGGCCCGGGAGTGCGCCGTCTTTTGGCTGCGCCTTTTCGACGGCGTCGATCTGGGGGAATTCCTCGGCCGGACCGGCTTCGACTTCAGGCAACTGTATGCCGGCGTCCTGCCGGGGATGCTGGAAAAGGGTTATTTGCGCTTCGACCCGGCGGGCGGAAAAATCCGGGTACCGGCCGATTACCAACCGGTCCTGGACGCCATCCTGCCGGATCTGCTGTAAAGGGCGGCTCCGCGGATCAGCGCATTTTGAGCACCGATTTGACGATGCCCGCCTTGTTTTTCAACCCCTCCTCCATGGCCCGGGGAGCCTCGGACAGGGGGTAGACGTTGGTGACGATGCGCTTGAGATCGACCAGGCCGGCGGCGGCCGACTGGATGGCCATGGGATAGATGTTCCGGTAGCGGAAAACGCTTTTGAGCGTTATCTCGTTGTTGATGACCTCCCGCAGGGGGATGGTGAGCGAGCCGTCCGGGCTGTAGCCGACCAACACCAGGTTCGCCCCCTTTTTCAGGGCGCGGACGACTTGTTCCACCGCCGCCGAGACGCCGGAGGTGTCGATGGCGAGATCGGCGCCCCGGCCGCCGGTCAATTCCAGGATCCGCCTGGCCGCGGCGGCGGGGTCGCGGGAATTTATGGCGGCGTCCGCCCCCAATTCGGCCGCCTTGGCCAGGCGGTTGTCCATGACGTCAAGGACGATGACCCTGGCCACGCCGCAAATCCGGAGCGCCAGCATCGAAACCAGTCCGATGCAGCCGGCGCCCGCCACCACCGCCGTCTGACCGGGGCGGGCCCCGCCCTGGTTGGCGGCGTGGAAGCCGACGGCCAGCGGCTCGATGAGGGCGCCCTCCAGGGTCGAGAGGTTGTCGGGGAGCTTGAAGCAGAGATCGGCGTCGTGGGCCAGATATTCCCGGAAGGCCCCGTCGACCTGGGGGGATCCCGGCGTATTCGGGGCGGCCAGGAATTTCACCTCGCGGCAGAGGTTGTAGCGGCCGGTTTTGCAGAATTCGCACTTGCCGCAGGTTTTGCCCGGCTCAAGGGCGACGCGGTCGCCGACGGCGAGTTCCGCGACCCCGGGGCCCAGCCCGGCCACGACGCCGGCGCATTCGTGCCCAAGGATGTGCGGGGCGGTAATGCGGCCGCCCCAGTCCTTTTCGAGGATATGCAGATCCGAGCCGCAGACGCCGACATATTCCAGCCGGATCAACGCCTGCCCCGGGCCCGGGACCGGGATGTCGCGCTCCACCATTCGGATTTCGCCGGGGCCGACCATCAATGCCGCCAGCATGGTTTTTTTCATCCCGTTTCTTCTTTCCGCGGCTTCATCCGGGTTCCGGGCGGAACCGTCCGGAACGCGCGTCGCTTGCCGGCAGGGACTGGAGGACGTCGCGGGCGATTTCAGTCATGCGCTCCAGCGGAAACGGCTTGCGCAAAAGATGGGTGAAACCGCAATCGTAAAGGTCGCACTCGTGCCATTCGTCCAGGGAGGAGCCTATGGCCACAATGAAGCGGTGGACGCCGTGGCGGCGCAGATAATAGGCTATTTCCGCCCCGTGCCGCCTGGGCAGGCGCAGGTCGAGGATGAACAGATCGAAGCGGCGGGACTGGACCACGTCCATCGCCTCCTCGCCGGTCACCGCCTCCACCACCTCCAGGTTCTCGTGTTCGAGGATGGCCCGGAGCAATTCCCGCGCATCCGGATCGTCGTCCACCACCAGGGATTTCGGCTTGTGCCGGACCCGGATGTTCTTGGCGAACTCGCTGCCGGTGAAATCAAGCTGCGAAGACAGCCGGTGGGAATTCAGATCCAGGCGGGCGAGGATGGAAAGCACCATTTCCATGTTTTGGCCGCTGTCGACCGCCCACTGGATGATGTCCAGGTTTTCCCCGCCCGCCTCGAGCTTCCCGACAATGCTCTCGGCCAGCTTCAGGCAGTCCGCGAAGGTGTGGTTGAAGAAGCCGTAGTCGTCGTTGTCGAGCTCCCGCCAGAAAGCCTGGCCCCGAATATGCTGTATCCAGCGCTCGCGGACGAATTTGTGCCAGAAGCGGCGGTGCCAGTCCTCAATCGCCACATCGCCTATGTCGTAGCCGGTTTTTTCCGATTCGATCCATTTATGGCGGAAAGCCTCGCGGCTGGCCTCCTCGAAGATGCTCATCGGCTTCACCCCGGGCGGGATGTTCCGGCGGCGGGCCAAGGTTTGGCAATGCCGAGCGCTGATCCGGCCGCTGTTCGCGCTCATGCCGGCCTTTCAACGGCGGGGAATGGACGGCCGGCAATCCCGGGCATCATTTCCCCTCCAGGCGCACCCGGCGGATCAGGTTGCCGTTGCGCCAAATCAGATCATAGGAATTGCCCCGCTCCGAGGCGCCGACGGCCTGCCGCAACTCCTGGGTGTCATGGACATCCCTTCCGTTGACGCTCATGATCAGGCTGCCGGGGGTGAAGCCGAGTTCGGCGGCCGGGCTGTTCCGTCTGACGCTCGACACCAAGACCCCCTTGGCGTCCGGCGAATAGCCGAGCTTGTCGAGCGTTTCCGGGGTGGAGTCGGCCACCTCGATGCCCAGCCCCTGCAGGAAGCGGCCGCTTTTTCCCTCGATGACCATTTCCGGGGCCGAGGCCAGCAGCGTCACCTTGAGCAGGACGGTCTTCCCGTCGCGGATCACCTCCACATCCATCGGCTGGCCGGGCGTGGTGATGGTGACCAGGTTGCGGAACTGCTGATCGTCGTCTATGTCGCGCTTGCCCCAGCGCACCACCACGTCGCCGCGGCGGAAGCCGGCCTTCTCGGCCGGGCTGCCCTTGGTCACCGACTTCACCAGCGCCCCCTTGGGCGAGCGGAGGCCATAGTGCCTGGCCGTGTCCTGGGTGATGGATTCGGCCTCGACGCCCAGGTACGAGGCGGTCACATGCTTGTAGGCGATCAGGCTTTGCATGACGCTCTTGGCTATGTTGGAGGGGATGGCGAAACCGAGGCCGACGCTGCCGTTGACCCCGGACTGGGTGAAGATGAAGGTGTTGATGCCTATGACCTCGCCCTTGAGGTTGACCAGCGGACCCCCGGAGTTGCCGGGGTTGATGGAGGCGTCGGTTTGGATGAAATCCTCGATCTCCATCATCCCGAGGCCCGAGCGTCCCCGGGCCGAAATGATTCCGGAGGTGACGGTGAAGTCCAGGCCGAACGGGTTGCCCACAGCCAGGACCAGCTCGCCGACCTCAATGGTGTCGGAGTCGCCAATCCTGGCCACGGTGATGTTGTCGGCCTTGACGCGGATGACCGCCACGTCGGAGGAGGGGTCGGCCCCGATCAGCTCGGCGTCGAATTCCCGCCCGTCCAGCAGCAGCACCCGGATGGAATCGGCGGCGCCCACCACGTGGTTGTTGGTGAGGATGTAGCCGCGGGCGTCGATGATCACGCCCGAGCCCTGCCCCTGCTCACGCCGGGGGCGGCCGTTGGGGCCGCGGCCGAACATGTCGTTGAAAAACTCGAAGGGATCGTTGTAGCCGGCGATGCCGACCCGGCGCTCCACCTTGATGTTGACCACGGCCGGGCGGATCATCTTGGCCACCGCGACGAACGAGCGCGAAAAAACATTGGCCTGGGCCATGGCGGCCTCATCCTCGCGGGACAGGCGCGCGTCGCCGGCCAGGCCCCGGCAAACCGGCGCGGCGGCGGCAAAGGCCAGGGCGGCGAGGAAAAGGCGCGCGAACGGCTTAGACATGCGAAGCTCCTGTCGACGGACGGCCCTTGTTCCGGCGATCCTGGAAAAAGTCGCGCAACAAGCGGCCGCAGACCTCGGCCAAAAGGCCGGATTCGACCGCCACCACGTGGTTGAGACCCTCGCAGCCAAGGACGTCGAGGACGGAGCCGCAGGCCCCGGCCTTGGGATCCGCCGCCCCGTAAACCAGGCGGGGGAGGCGGGCCGCCACCAGGGCGCCGGCGCACATGGCGCAAGGTTCCAAGGTGGCGTACATGACGCAATTCTCCAACCGCCAGCCGCCTATGGCCGCCGCCGCTTGGGTGATGGCCAATATCTCCGCGTGGGCGGTGGGATCCTGGAGCGTCTCCCGCTGGTTGTGGGCCCTGGCGATTAGCCGGCCGTCCCGGTAGATGACCGCCCCGACCGGAACCTCGCCCGCCTCGGCCGCCTCGGAAGCGGCGCGGATGGCCTGGAGCATGCGTTCGCCGTCAATATCGCCGCCGTCCATGCTAGCGTCTTTTGCCGCGGCCGTCCAGGCACTCCGCCGGCAGTTGCCGCAACACCGCCTCGGGCAGCCGGCCGCGCTCCGGTCGGGCGCGCAACGCCGCCGCCCGCCCGCCGCCGGCCAGGAAGCGCATTTCCATATGCCGGGCGTGGGTAATGGCCAGAGCCAGGGCGTCGGCCTCGTGGTCGGTCGCCGGCGGTTCCCGGAGGCTCAGGAGGATGCCCACCATGCGGCGCATCTGCTCCTTGCCGGCCCGGCCGCTGCCGGCCACCGCGCGTTTGACCAGGGCCGGCTCGTAGCCCCGCACCTCCAGGCCCCTTTCCGCCGCGGCCAGCACCGCCACCCCCCGGCCTTCCCCGATCGCTATGGCGGTTTTGGGGTTTTTGCCGCTGAAGACGGTTTCCACCGCCGCCGCCTCCGGAGCGTAGGCTTCCATGACTTCGCGGAGGGTGCGGAAAATCATGGCCAAGCGCGCGGGAAGAGGGCTGTCGGACGCGGCGACGCAGCCGGAGGCGAGGCGAATCAGCGACCGTCCCCGGCTTTCCACCACGCCGTAGCCGACATGGCGGGTTCCGGGATCGATGCCGATGATGCGCCAGGCCGAATCCATTTCCTTCCCCGTCCCAGGGACGGGCCATGCCGCCCTTCACGCCCGTCAAGCCGGATGATACGCAAAAGCCCGCTGGATTCAAGCAAATTCCCCGACCGGCCGGGAAATCGGCGGGACTTCGCGTTCAAACCGTCCGCGCCGCGGCCGGCCATTGCCGCGACGCCGCCCCGGGCGGGCAATCAAAACCTCCCGCCCTCGCGCCATCGCCGCCTCCCGGCGCCAAGGCCGGCCTAATAAGCGTCATGCGCCGCCGGCGCCGGCGACAGGGCGCCCCTCCGGGAATAGGCGGCCAGGATTTTTTGCGCGCCGCCGTCCCAGGTGAAGGCGGTTTCGGCCGCCACCCTACCGTTTTGGCCCATCCAGGCGGCGGTTTCGGGATCCGCGAAAGCCTCCTCCGCCGCCCGGGCCAAGTCCGCCTCCTCCTCCGCCGCCACCCAGCCGTTTTTGCCCGGCAGGACAAACTCGCCCGGGACCGTGCCCTTGAGGACGGCGACCGGCTTCGCCGACGCCCAGGCCGGCATGACCGCCCGGCCGCTGAAGTCCCGCCGGAAAGGGGCCAGGACCAGGCTGGCGGCATGGTAGAATTCCGGCGCCGCCGCCCGCCCTCTCGAGGGGAAAAACGCCGCCGCCGCGCCCGCCTCCCGCCGCATCTCGCTTTCCAGGGCCCCCTCGCCGACAAAGAGGAATTTGGCCCCGGGGAAACGTTCGGCCGCCAACCGGCAGGCCCGCGCCGCGAGATCGCCGCCGCCGGCCCGGGAAAAGCGCCCGACGAACAGGGCGAGCGGCGCCCCGGGCGCGATCCCGGCGGCTTCGCGGACGCGGACGGCCCTTTCCGCCGCCTTCGCCGGGTCGGGAAAATCGGCTCCGTGCGGAACCACCTCGCATTTCCACTCCGGCGGGTGGAACTGCTCCTGTATCTTCCGCTTGGCCCAGTGGGAGGCGGCGATGACGGCGTCGGCCCGCTCGATGCCCTGGCGCTCGATTTCGGCGATGCGGGCCGAGTCGCCCGAGTCCGGCCATTTGCCGGTCCGCCCCCATTCGGTGGAATGGAAACTGACCGCGAGCAGGGCGTTGGACATGGCGACGGCCCCGAGCCCGGCCCCGATGGTCAGCCAATCGTGGCAATGGATCACGTCGTAGGAACCCTCGGTCGCCAGGGAATCGGCGAAATAGTGGGCGAAGGACTGGGACAGCGAAGCAATCTCGTCGCAAAAAACCGGCTTGCGGTCCCAGGGGCAGCGCCTGATCATGACCCCGTCCATGGCCTCGTCCATGGCCTGGCCGTCGCCCAGGCGGGTGAACAACCGCACCCGGTGGCCGGCCCGGGCCAGAGCCGCCGCCAGGCGACTGGCATACGGCGCCCCGCCGCCCACCGCGATTCCCTCCAACGCCTCCCAGGCGAACATGGCGATTTTCATTGGCTTCGAGTCCCGTCATTGGCCGGCGGACTCCCCAACCGCGCCGCGCCGGCCATCCCCGACTTGTCTTCGCGGCAGGCGGCGCCCCGGCGATCAGACGAGGCTGACGCCGATTTCCGCCAGCTTCCGGCCGATGTCCAGGCTCGCCCGGTCCATCTCGGCCTGGATGCCGGGGTAGCCGGAGTCGAACCATAACACGGCCTGGAGGACCAGCCGCCCGGGCTCAAAGGCGGCGAGGCGGACTTCCGGCGGAAAGCCGGAGCCGCCATCGATCCCGGCGAAAACGCCGCGCATGGCCGCCAACGCCATTTCCACCTTCGGGAAGGGGGTGGCCGGGCTCAAGCCCAGGCTGATCTCCATTTTGATCCGATGCCGGCGGCTTTTGTTGACTATGTTGGAGTTGATGGCGGTGGCGTTGGGGATGACCACGCTGGAGCCGTCGGCGGTCATGAGCCGGAGCGAGCGGAGGCCAACGTGCGACACGGTGCCGTCAAAGCCGGCGATGGTCACCGAGTCGCCCACCAGGAAAGCCTTGTCAAGCGCTATGGAGGCGAAGCCAATCAGGTTTTTCAGCGTTTCCTGCGAGGCCAGGGCCAGGGCCAGGCCGCCGATCCCGAGGCCGGCGATGAGCGAAAGCATGGTTTGCCCGGTGATGCTTTCGTAAATCTGCATGCCGGCGACCAGGAGTATGGCCACCCGCGTCAGTTTCAGGAGGATGGGCCGCAGCGTCAGCAGCAAGCGGTCGCCGGACTGGAACAGGCGATCCCCGTAAAGCCGGTCCGCCAGACCGGCCAAGTCGTAAAAATAGACGGCTATGGACAGCGACAGCAGGAGATTGGACAGCCAGACCACATCGGGATGGATCGAGGTCACCGCCAGGCCGCTCACCCCCCGCAGGAGCAGGGCGAGGAAAATCACCTTGATGGGATTGGCCAGGGCCAGGAATCCCACGTCGAGCAGGCGCTGCCAGGTTTCGCCGCCGCTGCGCGCGGCGACCGCCGCCATGGTTTTCCGGAAGCGGCGGCCGACCAGGACGATGAGCCCGGCGGCCAGAAGGAACAAGCAGAGTACGGCGAAATAGCGCCAAAGCGGGATCCCGAAAATGGATGTCTGTACGATCCGCCCGAGGTTGCCGGGCAGGATCCGCTCCACGCCGACGTCGACGTTGTGGATGAAGCTCTCGGCCTCCCCCACCAGTTTTCGCCGCTCCAGTTCGCGTTCCCCGGCCGCCTTTTCCCCGGCCGAGCCCGCGCCTTCCGCCGCCGGCGGGGATCCGCCGTCCGCCGGCGCCGGCGCGGGCTCGGCGGCGACGGCAAGGCTAAGCATAGCCAACAGCAAAGCCGCGATTGCGGCGATCGCCCGGCGCCGGCCTGGCGCGGCGGCATCTGGATTCCTTCGCATCCCCTGCCTCCCGGAAACGGCGGCAACTGCGCGTACGAGACGCCATTATACGCCGAGAGGACGGAATTGCGACGAAAAAGCCGGATCAGGCGGCCTCACCGGCCAAGGCGGCATATTTTCGCCGGCGCCGCAAGGGAAATTGGCGGCGGCGCAGGGATTCGATAAGCCTGGGAAGGGTTGCCCCGCGCGACGGTTTAGCCTTCCTTTGCCTCTCCTCCGGCCCGGCCCGGCCCGAAACTGGCCGGCGGCATTTCCCGGCCGGTCCACAGCTTGAACTGGCCGCGGGCCTGGCGGATAAACATGTCGAAGCCGTCAAGGGGTTCGGCCCCGGCCGCCTTGGCCTCGCGGAGGAAGCGGGTAAGCCTCGGGTTATGCACCGCGTCAAAGGCGATCATCCCCGGCCGCCAGCCGGCGGCCGGGAACGGCGTGGCCTCAATCTCCGGAACCATGCCGACCGGGGTGGCGTTGGCCACCACCCGCCAGCCGCCGCGTCCCGTTTCGGCCCAGGGCACGCTGTCCCAGCCCATGGCTTGGGCCAGGGCGGCGGTTTTGGCCCCGTCCCGCCCGGCCGCCGCCACCCGGCAGCCGAGTTTCGCCAGGGCGGCGCCGACGCCCCGGGCGGCGCCGCCGCCGCCCAGGACCAGGGCCGGGGCGCCGGAGAGGGAGAGGCCGAGGGCCGCCGCCTTGCCGCCCACCGCCTCCACCACCGCCGCGAAGTCGGTGTTGTCGGCCGACCAGCCGCCGCCGGCCCGGCGGCGCAGGGTGTTGGCCGCCCCGGCCAGCCGGGCGTTGTCCGAGCATTGCTCCGCCGCTTCCAGCGCCGCCAGCTTGTGGGGCATGGTGACCGACAGCCCCCGGAGATTGACGGCGGCCGGGACTTCCCGGAGGAAAGCCTTGGCGTCCAGGCAGAGGAACGGGATATACACGGCGTCAAGCCCGGCCATGGCGAAGGCGCGGTTATGGTAAATATGGCCGGAGGATTGCGCCACCGGATCGCCAATCAGGCCATAAACGGCGCTGTCCCGGGTCAGGCTTTTGACCCGGTACAATTCGGCCAGCTCCCGGGCGGTGGGCTGGCCGGGGGCGGATTCAAGGCCGCGCGACAGGCTGCCGAAGGTCGCCCGCGAGCCGTGGGCCGGGCCCAGGATCCGGCTTGGCAAGCCCATTTCGCCCATGGCGATGGCGATGGCCGGCTTGGAGCAGCGGGACAAGGCGTCGAAAACCGCGAGATTGTCTTCCGGCCGCCGGGCGGTCACGGCGAATTTGATCCAGTCGCCGGGCGCATCCTCCAGTTCCCGCACCCGATCCGGCAAATTGCCGGGGGTACCGGAAAAATCGTGCCAACTGGCGATGACGACGGCGCCATCCCCCCTTGGCAAGCCGCCGCTCACGTCCTCCTCGGCGTCGACGAAGGCGGCGCCGGCCCGTCCGGCCCGCCGCAGCAGGTCCAGCCGCTCCGCCGCGCCGCCCGGAAATCCGCCGCCCTGGCTCCGGGAGCGGCAGGTGGCGATGACCGGGCGCGACGATGCCCGCACGAGAAGCTCCGCGGCTGGCTCCTCCTCCAACAAGTCCAGGCGGAGTTCGTGCAGATCGGCCGGCTCGGCGGCGGCCTCCTCCAGCCTGGCCAGCGCCTCCCGGTTGGAGCGCGCCACAATGGGCAGGACGACGAGGCCGCCGTTCATCGCCCGCCCTCCGGGCGCCGGGGACGGGGGTAACTGCCGAGCCACACCAGGCCGTGGCTGGCGATGATGTCCCGGATTCCGGCGTCCTCGGCGTGGCCGTCCAGGTCGATGTAGAACCAGGTCTCGAAATTCACCGACTCGTCCATGGGGCGCGATTCGATTTTGGTCAGGTTGATGCGGCGGTCGGAAAAGCTCCGGAGCAGCGCCTCCAGGCCGCCGGCCACGTTTTGCACCTTGGCGAACACGCTGGTCTTGTCGTCGCCGGTCCGGTCCGGGCGGACATGGCCCAGGACGAAAAAGCGGGTCTTGTTGTCGGCGTTGTTCTCGACGTGGCGGAAACGGATGGGGATGCCGGCCAGGTTGGCGGCGATTTCAGGCGACAGCGACGCCCCGGCCGGATCGGCCGCCGCCTGGCGGGCCGCCTCGGCGGTGGAGGGCGAGGCAATCCGCTCCGCCTTTTCCAGGGCCGGCTGGTTGAGGAAATTGGCGCATTGGAGGAAGGCTTCCGGCTTGGAATAAACCCGCTCGATCCGCCCCAGGTCGTCCAGCCCGGAGGAAAAGACGAAGTGGATGGGCATGACGATTTCGTCGGCGATCAGGGGCTGTCCCGCCGTGCCCAGCAGATCGACGGTCTCCCCTACTATGCCGTGCAGAGTGTTCTCCACCGGCAACACGGCGAAATCCACCGTGCCGTTCTGGATCAGGGCAAAGGCCGAGGCGATGGTCTGGCTGGCGATCATTCCGGCCGAAGAGCCGAAGCGGGTCAGGGCCGCCTGGTGGGTGAAGGTGCCGTTGGGGCCAAGATAAGCCACCTTGATCGGCGATTGCGTCTGCCGCGAGGCGGAAAATATCTCCCGCCAGACGCCGATTACCGCCGCCCGCCCCATTTGTCCGCCGCCTCTTTCGGCATCCCTGCCGGCCAGGCGTTCGAGTATCGCCCCCTCGCGCTCGGGAACGTAGAGCGGCAGGCCCCGGCGTTTTTTGTCCTCGCCGATCTGCCGCGACAAATCCATGCGCTCCTCCAATAAATCCAGGAGTTGGTCGTCAATTTCGTCGATGCGCCGGCGGGTTTTGCCGATGCGCACGCTCTTTGATTCGCCCATGCGTTTATCCTCGGTTTTCCCCGGCCCGGCGAAGCAGGAAAAAGTCCGCCAGGATGAGCCAGAACATCGCCTCCAGTACCGGCGCCGCCCGTATCGCCACCGCCGGATCGTGCCGGCCGGCGACGGAGATTTCCACGTTGCCCAGGTCCTTGCCGATGGTCTCCTGGCGGATGGAGATGGACGGCGTGGGTTTGATCGCCGCCCGCGCCGTTATCGGCTGGCCGGTGGAAACGCCTCCCAGGACGCCGCCGGCGTGGTTGCTGAGGAAGGCGTCTTCCAGTCGGCCCGAGGCGGGCCGGCGCATCTGGTCGTTGTTGGCCGATCCGCTCGCCCGGGCGGCGGCGAAGCCGTCGCCGATTTCCACCCCCTTCACCGCGTTCAGGCCCATGCAGGCCTGGGCGATGCGGGCGTCCAGGCGATCATAGACCGGCTCGCCCAGGCCGGCCGGGACCCCCGAGGCCCGGATTTCCACCACTCCGCCCAGCGAGTCGCCGCCCCGCATGGTCTCCTCCAGGGCGGCCAGCATGGCGGGGACCGCCGCCGGATCGGGGCAGAACAGCGGATTGGCGTCGATGGCGGAATCGTCCCATTTGGCCGGATCGGCGCGAACCTGTCCCAGGGCGATCAGTCCCGCCGCCACCCGGATGCCGGCCGTTTCCGGAAAGGCGCCAAGCATTTGCCGCGCCACCGCCCCGGCCGCCACCCGGGCGAGCGTCTCGCGGGCCGAGGAGCGGCCGCCGCCCCGGTGATCGCGGATGCCGTATTTGGCGGCGTGGGCGGCATCGGCGTGGCCGGGGCGGAAAACGTCCCGGAGCTGCCGGTAGTCGTTCGGGCGTTGATCCTGGTTTTCCACCAGGACGCAGATGGGATGGCCGGTGGTCTTTCCCTCGAACACGCCGGAAAGTATCCGGGCCCGATCCGTTTCCCCGCGTTGGCTGACGAAGCGGCAGGCGCCGGGGCGGCGGCGATCCAGGCGCGGCTGGATGTCGGCTTCGGCCAGCGGCACGCGGGGAGGACAGCCGTCCACCACGCAGCCCAGCGCCGGACCGTGGCTTTCCCCGAAGCTGGTGAAGGAGAACAGGCGCCCGAAAGTGTTGGAGTTCATGCTTGGCGTCCTTATGGCGACTGTCCGCAATATTATACGGCGGCGTGGAATTGTGAAGCGGGAAATTCTTTCCGCAATCGGCTTGCGGCGGCGTTTCGGCCAAACCCGCGTCGATTTTCGCGATGGCCGCGCCGAAGTCGCCTGCCGCGGTCCGCCGCTCCCCGGCGACCGCAATTTCTCCGCGAATGACGTTTATGGCGGGTTCTTGTCGATGATTGGCCGGGGGAGGGCGAAAGGCGGATTCCCATTGACGACACGCGAGCCGGCATTATACAATCGGTTTGGCCGCAAGGCTTGCGAACCGCCCATCGCGGGAATGGCGGAACGGCAGACGCGCAAGATTTAGGATCTTGTGGGGCAACCCGTGGGGGTTCGAGTCCCCCTTCCCGCACCAACCATTCCGGAAGGCCGCGGCCGGCAATAAGTTGCGGCCTTTATAAACGGAGACGGTTCGGCCAGGCGGGCGGCGGCCATCAAGCCGGCGGAGGAAACGGAAGAGGCGGCGGGTTTGGGAGCCAAGGCCGGTCCGCAACCGTCACTATACCCCGCCCGCCGGCGTCGTCAAGCCGGGCATAGAGGACCCAGGGTCATTTAATTCTCGCAAGGACTTGTTCTATGGCCTTATCGCGATGCTCCGCGAAATATTCGACTGCGGCCACCACGGAGCTTTTCCCTGTGGC
>JAISYD010000052.1 GCA_031270145.1 Planctomycetota bacterium | reverse complement strand
CTGGCGGCAAAGGGGGCGTTCGCGGCCGCCTCCCCGGCCGCCGCCGCCAAAGAATCCGAGTTCATCATCACCAGCCTGAACAGCGCCGCCATTGTCAGGCTGGCGGTTTTCGGGCCCGGCGGAGTGGCGGAAAAGGCCACTCCGGACAAGATGCTGATCGACATGTCCTCCATCGACCCCATCGCCACCCGCTCCATGGCGGCCGAACTAAGGGAAAAATTCGCCATGCCCTGGGTCGACGCCCCCTTGTCCGGCGGGGCGCCCAAGGCCAAAATCGGCAAACTGACGGTAATGGCCGGCGGAATGGCCGACGACGTGCGGCGGGCCCGCCAGGTCATGGATTCGCTGTGCGCCAACTACACCCACATGGGTCCTTCCGGCGCCGGCCAAACCACCAAAATGGTGAACCAGGTGTTATGCGCCCTGGGCTTCCAGGCGGTTGCCGAAGCGGTGCGCCTGGCCGAAGCCGGCGGCGTCGAGGCGGCGAAAATCCCGGTCGCCCTAGCCGGCGGGCGGGCCGACAGCAACATCCTCCAGGAATTCGGGGCCAAGATGGCTAGGCGCGACTATTCCCCGACCGGAAGGATAGACAACATGCTGAAGGATTTAGAGGCGGTGCAGGCGTTCACCCTGGCCGAAAAATTGCCGCTTCCCCTCTCCTCGGCCGTCACCGATCTCCACCGGCTGCTGATTGCCGCCGGCATCGGCCCCGAGGACTCGGCCGCCATGATGAAGTATTTCGATGGTTTCAACGCCAAGTGAATCCGCGCCGGCCAAATAGGGAAGTTCGTGAAAAACACGGTTCCGGGCTTGAAACAATGAAAATAAAACCCTGATTACGTTGCTTCCCCCAAGGCGGATATCGTATTGATTCCGCTGGGGTGATGAACCGTCGGTTCCCATAGATGGTGGCGCGAGGATTGGTTAGCGTAATTTCAATCCACCGCTTCTTCGAACCGACTGCAACTAGTTGGGAAAGGAGAAAAAGGAAGATGAAATTCAATTTATTGGCGCAAAAGGGGAAAATCGGCAAGTTGGAATTGAAAAATCGCATTGTTTTCCCGCCGGTCAACAATAACTACACGCATCGGGCCTTTATGACCGACGAGTCCATCGAATTTTATGTGGCCCGGGCCAAGGGAGGTTGCGGCTTGGTCATCATTGAGGCGACCTCGGTCGACTATCCCCGTAGCCGCTCCGTCCTCAATCCGGCCATTGACGACGATAAATACATTCCGGCTATTCGGAGAATCGCCGATGGCTGCCATAACTATGGCGCCAAAGCCATGATCCAACTAAGCCATGTGGGGCGGCAGACCCGTAAAAGCGTCACCGGCATGGATCCCATAGGTCCATCGCCGCTGGGCAGCCGCTCTGCCCTGTATCCAGATCTCCCAAAGGTGCTTACGCCGCCGGAAATCCAGGACATCGTGGAGCTTTTCGGCGCCGCCGCCGTCCGTGCGCAGGCGGGTGGCCTGGACGGGGTTGAGCTTATCATGGGGCACGGCTATCTGATGAACAATTTCCTGACCCCGTTCAGCAATCAACGGACTGACGAATACGGCGGGATAAAAGGCGGCCTAAAGCTCTGCACCGACATCGTCAAAAAGATAAAGGAACGTTGCGGGGCGGATTACCCCATCGTCTGCCGCTATAATATTGATGATTTCCTCATGAGGGACGGCAACACCCCGGTGGAGGGGCAATTGATCGCCCAAGCGCTGGAACGCGCCGGAGCGGACGCGATCAACGCTTCCGGCGGCATGCGCGACTCGGATCTCAATTATGCCGACCATACATCCGGTTCGCCGCGCGGAGGCTGGTTACATCTGGCGGAGCGGGTCAAGCGAGTGGTCAATATACCGGTTATGGCGGTGAAGCGGCTTTCGCCGGAAATCGCCGAGGAGGCGCTGAGGAACGGGCAAGCTGACTTCATTTGTTTTGGCAAGCAGCTTATCGCCGATCCGGATTACGCCGACAAGGTGCTGAACGACAGATTAGACGACGCCATTCACTGTAGCTCGTGCTGCCAAGGTTGCTATGACGTGCTCTGGATGCGACAACCCATCACCTGCATGGTCAACCCCGCAGTTGGAAGAAAGGTCGACTATCTCCGGAGGCGGCGGAATGCCCGAGGCAACAAGAGGGTTATGGTCGTCGGCGGCGGGCCGGCGGGTTGCGAGGCAGCCTTGGAGGCTGCCAAAAAGGGGCATAAGACGACGCTTATCGAAAAAAACGGCGAACTTGGCGGAAACTATGGGATCTGCCGACTCACCCGGGCCAAGAAGGAGGTCGGCCAGGTTTTCGCCTATCTGGAGCGCACGCTGGAAAAGAACGGCGTCGAAGTGAGATTGGGCACGGAACTCTCCGGTGAATTGCTGGACGAGATAAAACCGCAGGTGGTCATCGACGCCACCGGTTCGGATTTCAAGACACCCGCCATTGAAGGAGCGGATTTGCCGCTAGCAATCAATCCCATCCAAGCGCTGGACGGTTCCAAGCCGGTCGGCCGCT
>JAISYD010000011.1 GCA_031270145.1 Planctomycetota bacterium | reverse complement strand
CGGCGATTTTGCTCCTTCGGCCGGCTGGTGGCATCGGCCCACTTGAGACAGGCCGGCCGCTCCGAATCCTTCGACCTTCCCGTGCCAGTACGCTTCGCTATCCTCCGTCCCGACCGCTTCCTTTTCCTTCACCTCGGCGGCGAGGGCGCCCCCGGAGAAGCGACCACGCCCGCGCATCCGGCAGGGCCTAGCGGCGGGCCGGATGGGGATACCCCCTCTCCTCCCCGCTCCGACCAGCGGTTTCGCGGCTGTCCGGCCCAGGCTCGGCCGGACAGCCGAACCTTCTACATGATGAAATTAAAAATGTCAAGGAAATTATTCGAATTTTTTAACTATTTTATAACAAGCAAAACTATAAAAGGTTGCAACATCGACTGGATCGCGCCGGAAGGCGCGGTCGGCAAGGTCAAGAGCAAGAAGAGGCGCCGCCATATTTTGAGCAGGCGTTTCAACGCCAGGGAGTTCGCGAAGGCTGTATGGATGCGCCGCCGTCGCCCCGGGGTTGGGCGAGACGGCAACATCCGGCGCCAGTCAATTTTCCAAGTCCGAAAGCTGGGTCGAGAGGTAGCGTTCGCCCGAATCTGGCAGTATGACCACGATATTCTTGCCTTCGCTTTCCGGCCTGGCGGCAACCAGCCGGGCCGCCCAGACCGCCGCTCCGGCGGAAATGCCGATAAGGATGCCCTCCACGCGGGCGGTTTCCCGCGCCGTCCGGATGGCATCCTCGTTGGTCACCCGTATGACTTCGTCCAAGAGGGAGCGGTTGAGGATTTTCGGGACAAAGCCGGCGCCTATGCCCTGAATGCGGTGCGGCCCCGGCCTGCCGCCCGAGAGCACGGGCGAGGCGTCGGGTTCCACCGCTATTATCCTCGCGCCCGGCCTGCGGGCCTTGAGCACTTCGCCGACGCCGGTTATGGTGCCGCCGGTTCCCACGCCGGCGATGAAGGCGTCCACCGCTCCGCCGGCGTCGGCCCAGATTTCCTCCGCCGTGGTGCGCCGGTGCGCCTCCGGATTGGCCGGATTCTCGAATTGGAGCGGCATGAAGCCGCCCGGCGTTTGGGCCAGCAAATCCCTGGCCTTGCGAACCGCCCCGTTCATGCCGTCCTTGCCGGAAGTAAGCACCACCGCGGCTCCCAGCATCCCGGCCAGCTTGCGGCGCTCGACCGACATGGTTTCCGGCATGGTCAGGACGAGCCGGTAGCCGCGGGCGGCGCAAGCGAAGGCAAGTCCTATGCCGGTGTTGCCCGAGGTCGGCTCGATCACGACGCCGCCGGGCTTGAGCTTCCCTTCGCGCTCGGCCGCGTCCAGCATGGCCGCCCCGATGCGGCATTTGACGCTGTTCATGGGGTTGAACGATTCCAGCTTGGCGAGAATGGCGCCGGGCAGCCCCCGGCCCAGTTTGGCCAGGCGGACCAGAGGGGTGTTGCCCCGCGCCGCGGTGATGTCCGCATAGATTCGGCCTCGGCTGTCGGCCGCCGTTCCGCCGTCGTCGCGCGCGTTCATATGGTATATTCGCTTTCCTGGTTGATGTCGTATTGCAGCATGGCGAAGACGCGTTCCTGCAATTCTATCCCGGCCGGATCGGTCCTGGCCCTGGGCCGGGGAATGTCGACGGGAATCCGGTTGCGGATGGTTCCGGGACAAGGGGAGAAGACGATCACCTCGTCGGAAAGATAGACCGCCTCCGACACGTCGTGGGTCACCATGACGATGATGACGGGACGGGGGCTCTCCAGCGTTTCGCCCCAGAGGCGCAGAAGATCGTCCTGCAACTTCTCCCGGGCCAGGGCGTCGACGGCGGCGAAAGGCTCGTCCATAAGGATGATTTTCGGCTCCACCGCCAACGCCCGCGCCAGGGCAAGCCGCTGCCGCATGCCGCCGGACAGTTGGGACGGATATTTGTTTTCCGCCCCGGCCAATCCGACCCGACCCAGATGAAATCGCGCCTTTTCCGCCATCCGCGCCCGGGAAGGGCGTTCGGAACGTCCCTTGCCGGCCGACCGGAGTTTCAAGGCGAACACGATGTTCTGCATGGCCGTCATCCAGGGGAAAACCGCGTAATCCTGGAAAATCATGGCAATGTCGTGCTTGGGGCGATCCCGGAAGACGCCGTTGGCCAAGGGCGAAATGAAGCGGTAGCGCCGCTTGTACTCTTCCATTTCCCTCCGGGTCGAAGGGAGCGGCTCCAGCACCAGCTTTCCGTCAATGCGAATCTCGCCGTCGCTGGGGGCCTGGAGTCCGGCCAGTATCTCCAGGAAAGTCGATTTGCCGCAGCCGGAGGGGCCGACCAGGCTGACAATCCTCCCGTCGGGAATGGCGAGCGACACGTTCAGGACGGCGGTCAGTCCCTCGGCCAGCCCCTTGTCGTTCACCACCGAGAAGAATTTGCCGATGCCCCGGGCTTCGATCATGCGGCCTATCTCCCAACTTTCCAGACGGCGAGCTTGATTTCCACGTATTTGAGCACTTCGATCAGGAACCAGCCGATAAAGCCGGTGACCGCCATGCAGACCATCATGTCGGGAATGAGGAAATAGTCCTTGGCCTGCCCCAAGAGATAGCCTATGCCCATCCTGCCGCCGTAGGCTTCGCCGATCACCAGCATCACCAGCCCCATGGAGACGCCGGTCTTCAGGCTCATGATGATGGAACCGAAGGCGTGCCAGAAATAGACCTTGCGCAACAGGGTGAGTTCACTGGCCCCGAAGACCCGGGCGGAGGCGAGATAACGGGGATCGGTGTCCTTGATGCCCTGGTAGGTATTGAAAAGAACGGGATAGAATATTCCTATGAACATTAGGAAAATGTGCATGTTGCTGCCGATCCCGAAGACGATGATGGTCATGGGAACCCAGGCGGGGGGGGGAATCGGCGAGAGGAGTTGCCAAAGCGGAAGCAGCATGGCGCGGATTTTCAGGTTCCAGCCCATGAGGAGGCCGATGGGCACGGCCAGAGCCACCGCGATGCCGAAGGCGGCGAAGAAACGCCCCAGACTGTAAAGGACGTGGAGCAGAAGCCGCTTGTGCAGGAGCATGTTGAGGAAAGTCGCCGCCACGGTACTCAGGCGCGGCAGGAGGCTTTCCGGAATTATTTCCAGCCGGGGCAGGAATTCCCAGAGCAGTAGAAGCGGAATGAAAAGACAGAGAAACCCGGGTGAAAAGAAATTCCCCAGCGCGTTTCCGAGGAATCCGCCGATTTCCCGCAGCAATCGGCGGATTCCCCGCGTTTCATACTCGTCGTTCACTTTTTCACCAGGTTATTCCCTTGAACTGCGGCGCGAATAGCGCTTCGCCGGGGTTGTTGTCGATCGCTCCCTGATTGACCAGCGCCTGGGCGTAGCCAATCAGCCCGCGGGTGTCCAGGGCGACCTGAAAGCCGAGTTTGGGATTGCTGTTGATGATGGCCTGCTCGGATACGTTCGGAACATATTTGCGAGCGATGGCGACGATGTCCGGGGCGACGGGATTGGAACGGATAAGCTTGTCCGCTTCGTCGATGGCGGCAATGAAGGAAATGGCGTCGGGGAGGCGCGAGTCGACGAAGTTGCGATTGGCGTTTATGGTCCGGCAGGGCGGATTTTCCCCAGCCAGGTTGGCTTCCTTCTTCCCGTCGTTGTCGGCGTCCGAATGGCCGTCGAAGATGGTCTTGTATTTGGACTTGCCGGAGGAATCCTTCAGGAGCAGGGCTTCGGCGACGAAGGGCTCCTCAAGGATGGCGCCGCTCACCGAATTGGCTTCCAGCGCGGCCAAAGCGGCGCCGGGAGCCAGGGCGGAGAGGCTAAACTCGGTATTGTACTGGGTTTTCAGAGCGTCGCGGATGGCGATGACGGCGCAGCAGGTAGTGGACAGGCCGGCAAGCTGCAACCCCTGAAGATCTCCGGGCTTTTTTACGGAAGACGTTACGGGCACGACCAGGACGGAAGTGCAGGGTATTTTTACCTGCGAGATGATGGTGATGTTCTGCCCCTTGGCAATGGGGGCGATAACTCCGGTCGGGCAGTTAAAGACGATATCGGCCGTCCCGCCCGCCACCGCGGCTACCCCGGCGCTGGTCTGCTGGATTTCGATTTTCAGGCCGCGCTCGCCGAAAAAACCCTTTTCATAAGCCACATACAGGTTGAGGTGATGGGTGGAGTTGGCGTCGGCCACAATAATCCTGTCCGCGCCCCAGCCCTTCGCTCCCGGCAAAAGCTCGGCAACCAAAGCCAAAAACAAAACAACGCAAAAAATTTTACGCATGGCATACTCCTTTCATAGATAGGGCTATAATACATATAATTTATATGGGATTTATAATGATTGTCAAGATTTTTTTTTGTGGAAATCTTTAATCGATTATTTTACAGGATGATAAAAATTTTGCTGTTTCACGTCACAACGGCCTGGCCGACGCCGTTTCCATCGGCGGCCAGGAAATCCGGGCTGTCCCGAGGCAAAAGCCGGCCAAGCCGAAGATCGCGGTCAACGTGCCGCCGACCGCCAGCCAGGCCGACAGCAACGCCGCCGCCATGCTCAGGAACCCGAATGCCGCCGCCAGTTTCGCGGCCAATCAGGATGGCGTCAACGGCAGGATCCGCGCAAGCGCGGCAAGCCCGGCAAAGGCGATCCGCCCCGGACGCCCAAATAAATTACGGACGGCGTTTCCGCCGTCCGCGAGGAGCTCGTCGCCCAAGAGATGAATGGAGAGAAGCCGGTTTGGCTCAGAAGGTGAAGCCGACGCCAAAGTTCCAGTGGTGCTCGTTGGCGTGCTTGCGGAAGTTGGCGGTGTAGTCGATATGCCCGGACAGTTGCTTGGTGATTTTCGCCTCAATGCCGGCGCCCAGGAGGAAACCGTTGCGGGCGTGCCTGGGAGCTTGCCAATTGGTTCCCCATCTGGCCCTCCGCCTGGCCAATTCGGGTATCCAAGCCGCCTGGATCCTGGGGACAATCAGGGCGCCGCCGGCCCGCACGGCATAGGCCAGGTTGACGCCAAGCGGCGTTTCCCAGGAGTAGTAGCTTTGCCGGCCGGCGTTTCCTATCTCGTCCCGGCGGTCGGTGAAGAGGCGCATGCCGGCGTGCGGAGTCACCAGCAAATCCCTGAAGTTGAACTTCATGCCGAATTCGACGTCGAGATTGAAGGAATTCGAATGGTAGGAGGCGCTGCCGATGTTCGCCCAGGCTCCGGCGCCCGTTCCCTTATAGCGGTTGTAGCCGTAGGAAAGCTCGCCGGAGACGTAAAACTTCTCGACGTTGTATTGCCCGTAAAGGGTGGTGTCCCAGGAGCGGGCCTTCAGGCGCTCGGATCCCTCCCGCGACTTGAGCCGGCCCCAGTTGTAGGTGGTGGCGAGCCCGATGCTGAAATTGCCGCCGCTCCAGTCCAGGCCGAAGGCCGGGGCGGAGGCGCGATATTCGTAGCCGGCGTTGCCGTCGCGGCTGCTCTGCTTGGCCCAGGTCTGGTAAAAATCGCCCCAGACGGTGAAGCCGTTGTTGTAGACGCAGTCCAAATAGCGCCGACTGGCCGAACTCTTGACGCCGGCGGCCCGGGACGAGGGCGCGGCCAGGGCGTCGCCGGAGCCGAAGAGCGGGGCGCTGGCGGCGTTCAGGTCGAGAAAGCCCAAACGCACCGATTCCAGCCGTTTCGCAATGCTCATATTGAACGATTGCATACCGATCTGGGCGGCATAGGGGGAATCCGAATAAATTTCGGAGGCCCGGGAAACCGAACCAAGCCATGACGCGGCCAAAACCAGGGCCATCAGGAACACCAACATCTTCTTCATCGCGTTTCCTCCAATCCTCCCGCCTCAAAACCGGAAATAAAAGCCCATCTCCGCTTGTCCATCCCGACCGCCCGGAAGCGGACGCGGCGGATCCGTCCCCAAGGGAAACCTCCGGCGATCCGCCTTCCCCACAACCGGGACGGAGCGGGCTCGTTTTTCATAACTTCCAAATACTATGGAAGTTGAGAAAAACAAAATAGCCGGACAACCAAGGCCGCGGGGAAAAGCGGGTCTTTGGAACTTCCCCAAGGAAGGTTATCGGATATCGCGCCCGATCTTCTTCAGACAAAATTGACGCTTTTCGGCGAAATACCGCTCCGCGGCGGCGGCGAAGATATTTTTCGAAAAAACAAAAATAAGATTGACTATCCCGGCGCGAACGATAATATATGCGGCGTAATCGTTTCTGTTTG
>JAISYD010000343.1 GCA_031270145.1 Planctomycetota bacterium | reverse complement strand
CAATCCTCCGAGCGGGGAACGCGAAGCAAAGGCGGCGTCAAGGCAAGACGCAAGACGGCCGGAGGGGATGAAAATCGCCTCCTTGAGCCGCCCAAGGGAAATTTCATGCGTAGGCCCTGACCTGAATCGCTCCGGGAACAAGTCGAAATACAGTTGTTTATTTCCGCGACTTCCCTATCATTGATTTCGACTTGTCCGGCGGCCGGAAGCGGAAGAGGGAAGCGTAGCCATGCGAAGAGAGCGGTTCCATAAATTGCTGGAGCGGCGAGTCCTCCTGCTGGACGGCGCCACCGGCACCGAGTTATTCAAGCTGGGGCTGCCGCCCGGCGCCGTGCCGGAATTGTGGGCGCTGGACAATCCCGACGCCATCAGGAGCCTTCACCGCAGTTATTGCGAGGCCGGCTCGGACATCGTCCTTTCCTGCACCTTCGGCGGCAACCGGGCCAAGCTGGCCGATCACGGACTGGCCGGCGCCGTCCCCGATCTGAACCGCCGCCTGACGGAGCTTTCCCGCCCGGCGATCCCGGACGGCAAGTTCATCTTCGGCGACATCTCGCCCACCGGGCAATTGGTCGAACCCTTCGGACCATTGGGCTTTGAGGAGGCGGCGGCGATATTCCGGGAACAAGCCGCCGCCCTCCTCAGCGGCGGCGCCGACGGGCTGATGATTGAAACCATGATGGACCTCCAGGAGGCCCGGGCCGCCCTCATGGGAGCCAGAGAGGCGGCCCCCGACGTCCCGATCATCGTCAGCCTGACCTATGAGAAAACCGGCAGGACCCTCGGCGGCACTCCGCCGGAGGCGGCGGTCGTCATACTCCAGTCGCTTGGCGCCGACGCCGTAGGGTCGAACTGCTCCGCCGGCCCGGAGGAAATGCTGGCGCTGCTGGAGAAAATGCTCCCGCTGGCCAAAGTCCCCCTCCTCATCAAGCCCAACGCCGGCATGCCGCGCCTGGTGGACAACCAGGAATATTACGACATGCCGCCGGATCGCTTCGCCGACGCCCTGCTCCGGGGGGTAGGGCTAGGGGCGAACCTAGTCGGCGGTTGCTGCGGCTCCACGCCCCGCCATATACGGGCGGTCAAGGAAAAGCTTGACCGGTTGACCGGCCCTCCCCCATCCCGGCGGACATTGTCCGTCCCCGCCCTGGCCTCGGCCCGGCGGGTGGTGGATTTTTCGGATCGCGATGGAAAAAGGCCGCCTCTGGCGGTGGTGGGCGAAAGGATCAATCCCACCGGGAAGAAGGCATTCCAAGCCGAACTGCTGGCCGGCGATTTCAGCCGCCTGGCCGCCTTGGCCGAAGAACAGGCGGAGGCCGGAGCGGAGCTTCTCGACGTGAACCTGGGCCTAGGCGGCCTTGACGAGGCGGCCGCCCTGCGAACGGCGGTGGCCATGCTGGCGCCCATGAGCGACCTCCCTCTGGCCATCGACAGCGTGGATCCAAAGGCTATGGAGGCGGCGCTCCGGCTCTATCCCGGCCGGGCCATGGTCAATTCGGTGTCGGGCGAAAAAAGTCGGCTGGACGGCATCCTGCCCCTGGCGGCCAAATACGGCGCCATGCTGATCGTCCTGCCGGTGGGCGATGGCCACATCCCGGCCACCGCGCCGGAACGCCTCGAAGTGATGGAGGAAATCCTGGCCCGGGCCGGGCAACTCGGCCTTGACCGGGACGACCTGCTGATCGACGGCGTGGCCATGACGGTGAGCGCCGACCCCGAAGCCGGCCTCGCCACCCTTGATTTCATCTCGCTCTGTTCCGCCCAGGGATTGCGCACTATCCTCGGCCTTTCCAACGTCTCCTTCGGCATGCCGGATCGCAAATGGCTGAACGCCGCCTTCCTGGCCATGGCCATGGACCGGGGACTGTCCGCCGCCATAGCCAACCCTTCGTCCGAGCTTCTCAACGAGGCGCGAATCGCGGCCGACGCCCTCACCGGCCGCCACGAGGCCGCCGCCGCCTATATCGGGAAATTCGCCGGCCGGGCCGCCCCGGCTCCGGCGCGCCCTTCCGCCTCCAAGCCCGGGAACAAGGACGGCCCCCCCGCCCCGCCGCCGGCGGCCGAGGACGCCTCGCCGGCCGGACTGGCGGCGCGGGCAATACTGAGGGGGGACGTCAAACAAGCGGCGGCCCTGGCCCGCAAAGCGGTGGCCGCGGGCGAAAACGCCAACCGACTAGTGTCGGATCGCCTAGTGCCGGCCATTGTCCGGGCGGGCGAACTGTTTGAGCGAAACGAATACTATCTGCCGCAGCTCATGCTGGCTGGCGAGGCCATGCGCCTGGCCCTGGCCGAGATTGAACCGGATCTGGCTCGAGGGCGGGAAACCGGCGACGACGCCGATCCGCGCGGGCGCATCGTCATGGCCACGGTGAAAGGCGATGTGCACGACATCGGCAAAAACCTGGTGTCGCTGATGCTCCGCAACCACGGGTTCGAGGTTTTCGATCTCGGCAAGGACGTCCCGGCCGCCGAAATAATCCGGGAGGCGCGGGAACGCCGGGCCGATATAGTCGGCCTGTCCGCCCTGATGACCACAACCCTCGCGGCCATGCGAGAAACCATCCGGCGTCTCCGCAAGGCCGGCCTGGCGGTAAAAATCATGATTGGCGGCGCGGCGGTCACCGAAAACTTCGCCGCCGAGGCGGGGGCGGACGGCCATTCCCGCGACGCCGTGTCGGCGGTCCGGCTGGCCAGCGCCTTGCTTGAAAGGATACGCTGATGGCTAAAAACGCCGCCGCCGCCCTGCGCGAGCGCTTTTATTTACGGGAACCGGTCTTTTCCTTCGAGTTCTTCCCGCCCAAGGACGAAGCCGGACGGAAAACCCTGGAACATTCCCTGGAGCGCCTGGCGCCGCTGAATCCGGCCTTCGTCTCCGTAACCTGCGGCGCGGCCGGCGGCACCCGGGAGCTGACCCGCGATTTGGTCCTGGCCATACAGGAGCGCTACGATTTCGCGGTGCT
>JAISYD010000325.1 GCA_031270145.1 Planctomycetota bacterium | reverse complement strand
GAGAACCGGTCCACCCGGATGCAGATCGTCGCCAACACCCTCATCCGGGCCAAGGCGGACGAAATCTTCTCGCGCGGCGCCATTTATATGCACCAGCTTAACATGGAGGATTTGGCCCCGGCCGCGATTTGCTGGTTCGCCAACGAGTTTGACGGCAAAACCTTCCGCTTGGTCGAGGGCGGGGAGGCGATTCCCCAATTGGAACTGGCCGATCTCCCGGGCGGGGACAAGGCGCTGGTACACTATTTCCGCTTGGTGGACGAGGATCGCGACGGCGACGTTTCCCGCTCCGATGTCGAATTCGCCGGTCGAGCCGTGGGTCGCGCGATCTTTTACCTTGAAGAGGAAAGCGTCAAGCCCCTGCCGGGCCGGGGGCGGGACGCGAACCTGATCTGGCTGGATCGGGGCATCAATGAAAACGGGGAGGAAATGGCGGCCGGCTACGACATGAACCGGGACGGCGAGATCGAAAACACGGGCGGCGTGCCGACCCTGGCCATGTTGAAGGACAATCCGGCCGGCATCGGTGTCCTCCAGGCGCCGGTGGACGTCGGCATAACTTTTTACTCCGACAGCCGCCGCTCCTCGGAGGTGTATTCCGTCACCCGGCGGATTGTGCTGTCCGAAAACAAGAGCAGCGATTTTCCCGGGTCCGTCCCGGACGGCGGCGATTCGCTGGAGGAAACTTATCCGCTTTAATTAGGATTGGACGGAAACTTGTTGTGAAAGGACGACATATGGACGCCTATGGGAAAAAGATCGCCGGCGCGGGTTCGCGCGGCTCGATCCTGCTGACGGTATTGATTTGCAGCATGATGCTGGCCGGCATTTTGCTGACCGCCTTGTCCGCCACCAGGAGCGGCTCGAGCATTTCCCGCGAGGACTACAATGAGGCCCAGGCGCTGGCGGCGGCGGAATACGGCGCCGCGCTCGCCATTTCCCGGCTTTCCGCCGGCCTGGTCAAGGGCGTGAGCGATAAGGGCTTCGACACTATCGAGGCCGATTGGGTCAAGGGCTACGACGGCGCCGACACGCTTTTCACCAATGCCGACGGCAAGGCCCTGGATCAGCGCCGCATCAGCGGCGTTTATGGGGAACACGAGTTCCGGGTCCGGGTCCGCTCGGCCCGGCTGGCCTTCGGCGATCCGACTAGGGGGCCGACCATGCCGGCCTCCTGGCTTTCCGACGATCCGGAATTGGTGAACAAGGATTTCGCTTTCGGGGAGGACAAGGACACCACTTTCAGCGACATCTATGAAATCACCTCCACCGCCCGCAACCTCGACGCCGGCAAGGCCGGCGGCTTCCTTTCCAACGCCCCGGTGGTGAAGACCGTGATTGGCCTGGCCGTGAAGGACAGCGGCCGGGACATGCTGGACAACGTCGGCGAAACCCACCTTGACGCCCCGGAGAATTTCCTGCTCCAGCAGGGGACCAGCGAAACCTGGCTTTCCAACCTCCAAACCGGGAAAAGCGGCTACGCCGAGGTGGCCAGCGTCAAGATTTCCGGCGAGGATCACGCCCTGACCAACTACGCGGCCCAGGTCCCGGCCAACAAGGGCGGCCACCTGGTGAAATACCTGGGCGGCAACGATTTCGATCTCTACGGCTCCCGCAGCGCCTATTGGAAATACGGCAATCTCACGGTGCATCGCCAGACGGATTTGGAAAACCGCAAATTCGCCAATCCCTACCGCCCCCTCACCCGCGACTTCTTCACCTACGACTATGATTCCAAGATCCCCGGCGACAAGGACAAGCTGGTCAAGAAAAACCACCAGATGCTGCCGCTGGTCGCCAACCTCGGCGAGTTCCTGGACATGAAACAGCGCGCCAACGGCGGCGACGCGGCCTTCGCCAAGTTCAAGCGCTTCCCCGCTCCCACCGATCCCGTCACCAAGGAGGCGCTCACCGACCCCGCCGCCCCCGTGTCCCATGACGAATACCTCATGGGCGGCAAGGGCAACGGCCTTTCCGGCCGCACCATCACCGTGGTGAAGGGGCCGGACAACGAGGACCTGATTCTTGAGGACCGGCATTACCAGGCCAGCAAGACCGGCGACAACTATGTCGAGGAAACGCCAGAGGACGAGTATTACGCCGTCGATCCTGTCGATCCTGACGAGATCGCGGACGAGGAGGAGGATGAGGACGAGGAGGACGATGGCGGCGACGCCGACGACGAGGACGAAAACGACGTCGGCGACGACGACGACGTGACCGAGCTGTTGCTGAACAAGGCCGAGGACGTCCGCTACCTTTACCTCAACCGGGTCGCCGTCAACCCCAACAACACCGGTTACCACGCCGGCACCGCCTGGGCGGACTACATCAAGGCGCCCAACAGCAGCGCCGACATAAGCATTTTGAAGAACTTGGTCAACGCGTCCGGGAGCAAGGTCGGGCAGGCGAAGCTGGACGAGTGGGCGGCGCGGCACGACGACAAGAACATGCGGCTCACCCTTAAAGCGCCCTATTGGAGCTACCCGGTCACCATCAAGGAATGGTGGCGGCAGTTCTATCCCGACCAGTACACCTACGGCGCCCTGACCGCCGGGGACAACGCCGGCGCCCTCTACTACCGTTCCTTCCCGCAACTGTACGCCGAAGCCGTCCGCCCCCAGGCCATGTTCATCATGACCCGGCCCTACAAGAAGGGTTCCAACCGGCGCTACGTCCTGGTGCGCGAATACGTCAAGCGCTACGACGTCACCAAGACCAACATCGGCAAGGGCTACGTGGCCACCAGCGACGGCACGGTGAAGGGCAGGGTGCTCCGCCGCGACATCGAGGCGGTCCTGCCCACCCGCGAGGGCAACACTAGCTACCACTGGGAGGGCAACTACACTTGGGTGCTCTGCAAATTCAACATCCGCAAACTCGGGCGGGTGTGCTTCCACATCAAGGAGGGCCGCTTCAAGGGCTACCACGCGGCGCCCCGCATTTTCCACTGGCAGGAGATTTTCGGCTACTCCGTGGAGAAGCGGACCGGCAGCGACGACTTCGATCCGGGCACGGCCTACAGCGAGACCGAAAACACCAGGTTCAAGAAGGCCAAGGCCGAGTACAACAAGTATCCCGGCGAACCGGCCCTGGACGTGGATCGGCGCATGATCACCCGCTACGTCGGCGAAAAGAAGGATTCGAACCGCGTCGCGGTCGGCTTTGACGAGCGCTGGCAATACGACGTCTACAAGACCGGCACGGGCGCGAAAATATCGACCGCGGCCACCGAGGCCAGCTTCAAGCACGAGGCGGGCAAGACCCTGCCCACCAACCCGCTGTTCAAGACCACCTCCTATTCCGCCACCGGCGGCCTGCCCCACAAGCCGCTGATCGACCTGCCCATCGCCTATGGCGATCAAAAGAGCTGGGAAAAGGCCAAGGAGGGATGGAACAAGAGGTGGGACGATCAGTTGAAGGCCGCGAAGCAGAAGTGGCAGGCGGCCAAGGCCAACAGCTCCTCCACCAGCCCGATCACTCTGGCCCTGTCCGGCTACGTGATCCCCGACGAGATAAGCGGGACCCCCTTCGTGGAGAACGACTATCCCAAGGTCGCCGTGCCGGAAAAGCTGCGCATCCCCGAGCTGAAGCCCGGCTGGAAGGAGACGAAGCCCGAGTCGGGCGAGCGGCCGCTGACCCCGAACGGACTGGAAAACGTCGACGGCTACGCCTTCCGGCAACTGGACGACGACTCATCGAGCTACCACCCCAACCAGAACATCATTTGGGTGCGGGAGCCCACCTACATCCATCCGAAGACCGGCAAAGTGACCGAGGCCCACGGCAATTCGCCGCTGGCCAAGCTGGTTCCGCACCGCAAGCTAACCGACTTCACGTACGCCCACGCCTTCACCGACGGGACGCAGTGGTATTCGCACGCCGTGATCTGTCTGACCGTGGCCATCGAGTGCCGCACCGAGGACGAGGTGCAGGGGCCGTCGGGTCCCTATGCCAGCGAATACGCGAAGCGGCTGTACCGCTACAACGGCATGATCTTCAATATCTACATCGCCCCCAACCTGAAGAGCGAGCTGAACCTGAAAACCGCCAACAGCGTGGTGCAGGAATGGTGGGAAAGGAACGATAGCGACGGCCTGTCCGGCCGGCAGGCCGTCCCGGCCATCTCCACCAACGCCACGCCGAAACCCAAGGAGGCGGTGAATTTCACCCTCGCCAATTTCGAGAAGCTGGGTTCCTACCAGAACGGTCGGCTGAATCAGGGCGACGCGGAAAATTACGAGCCAAGCCTGGCGGAGAGCATGTACACCCCCGTCGACAAGCGGATGGATTATGTCGCCGAGCATACCGTCCAGGACGAGGAGGGGAATTGGGTAATCGACGATCGCGAGCTGCTGCCCCATTTCTCGCCCGGCTTTTTCCGCGCCGCCTTCGAGGGCGAATACGCCAACATCCTGACCAGCGAGTGCATTGAAAGGGCGGTCAAGGACAAGGCGTTCCAGGAAATGCAGCCCGGCCGGCCGGCGGTGTTCTACTACACCGACTCCGACCTGTTCGACGTCATCCAGTCCAAGCCGGAGGAGATGGAGGACTACATCAATTCCGACGACGAGTATGATTTTGAAAAGGCGTTGGACCTGATCACCGGCAACGAGGAAAAGGGCATCCCCAACCCCAACCCCGAGACCATCACGCTGGAGAACGGGGCGCGGGCGGAGGTGCGCTTCGAGCATATTTCCAAGCGCTGGGAACTGGAGGACGTCGCGCGGGGAACCATGCTGAAACCCGAGATCGTCACCTCCGGCAACGCGGCCGATTTGGCGGCCGGCCAACTCCGCCAGACCTCCTACCGCGCGATTGAAAGCGACCTTTACGCGCGCCGGCTGGCCGGGCAAATCATCGGCTTCGCCACCCAGCAGGCTCCGACCGTCAAAACCAGCGGCTTTGTGCCGGAAAATGGCCCCAACTCCGCGTCCGAGCCGGAACCGGTCAACAGAAGCCTCGGTTTCCTGGCTGGCGAAATCCGCTTGCGGGGCGACGGCGCCGGGCTGGTTCCGGACGATGGCGCCCAGGCGCTCCCGGTGCGCACCCTCAACGGCAGATTCGAGGACGGCTCCCAGGCGGTGGTGCGCGACTTCACCGCTCCCACCCCCGAAGAGGCGGTGGCCCTCTGCTACCGGGACTATTACCCGGCCGGCAGCCCCGAGGCGCTGGCGATCCGCGAGAACTACGGCCTGAAGGATATCCGCCGCTCCATCGGTTTCCACCGCTTCGGCAAGAAAACCGACGAGCTCGCGGCCAAGCATCCCTATGGCTGGGATCACCTTGAGGTGGTGTCCCTGGGCGTCGCCGGCTACAATCCCTATCGGACCGACGCGAGCGGCAACTACATCGCCTACGAAAGGTCGAAGATCGAACCCGGGTTCGATTCGGAACATGTAAAGGTCACATATTCGACCGTCTTCAAAAACGAGTCCGACGCGAACGGGAGGAATTTGGCGCCGACCTTCGTTTTCGACAAGCCCATCGACGGCGCCGGCGCCCTGGTGGTGAACGGCAACCTGCTGATCCGCTCCCGCTTCGCCTATAGCGGCACCCTGGTGGTCCTGGGCGATCTGATCGTGGATCCGGTCCTCCGGCGCAACCAACTGATTTACGGCGCCGACGGCAATCCGGTCGACGCCCAGGGCAACAGTCTGGTCGAGGAGAACGGCTACTGGTGGTACACCTGGCGCAACATCGCCGACGCGACGGACGTGAAGCGGTCGCGCGTCTATCTCGACTACACCGGCCTCCCGATGATCGATCCCGACGGGAACCATATCGATGTCGCGCCCCTTTACAAGGACGTTTACGACGCCGAGCTGATCCTCCAGGGCAACCTCATCCTCAAGGGCCGGCTGATCAACAACGCCGTCCTGGACGAGCGAGTGGCCGAGACTCCGAACGTCGCCGCCCCGGTGAGCGTCGAGCCGCTGGCGCAGGACGACGCGGGCGAGGGCGGCGAGGGCGAGGGCGAACCGCTTCCCCCGAAGACGGTGGTCGGCCGGGTCAACCTGTTCTGGGGCATCGAGCCGATCGAGATGGCCGCCGATTTGTGGGCGGCGAAGAAGTACGAGGTCAGCCGCAAGGTGTGGAACATCAGGAGCACCTTGCCGGCCGACACGTTGTGGCAGGACAAGCTTGACGAATAGCGGCGTATGATGGTTGCATCCCCGCCAAAGGAAGAGGATGCGCCGCGCCGCTCCGGTCCCCCGCGCGAAGCGCGAAACGGCGCGCGGGGGATCCGGAAGGCGATGGAGAAAAGCGTGCCGCGGCGGGGGCGTTTCGCGGCGGAAGGAGCGGACGGCATGTCGGGAAAACCGGCGCGATGCGGCTATACCCTTATCGAAATTATGTTTGCCCTGGCCATCGCCATCGTGATTTTGACCATGTGTTTCGGCATGTTGCTCCACGTTTACCGGGTCTCGCGGATGGAGGAAAGCCTTTTGCGGCTGGATCTGAACGCCGACCGGGCCGACACCCGGTTGACCAGCGCCCTGCTCCCCGCCATCCTTCCGATCGAGATCGAGGGGGGGAAGGTTTTCGCGGAGCTGTTCAACAACAATGTCACGGGGTTTTCCGCTTTCAGCTCCGACTGGCTTTCCATCCTCCGGGCCGGGACGGATTGCCTGGCCTTCGCCGAGGCGGTGGATTTCGGCGACGACGAGGACGCGCTGGACTCGGATATTTATCCCGAGTTGGGGTATTACCTGCCGGGCGGGCGGGCGGCGGCGGCGGCGGCATACGACCCCGTCGGTTCCGGCAATAAACTGCGGGGCAACGTCCATCCCTACCTCGCCGCCCTGGATCCTCGGGGCGGCGAGCTGGGGCTGGGCGACGCCGGAAACTCCTCCTTGAACACCGGGGCCGGGCGCTTCCAGGAGGTTTTTCCCTTCCCCGCCGCGGCGGACCGGGCCTTCGCCGTCATCCGTTTCGTACCCGCCCACCGCAACCACGCCGCCGTCGTCATCGGCGAGGACGCGGTCGAGGGGACCGGCGGAATGGATCTGAACGGCGACGGCGACCGCGACGACCGCTTTTGGCTGGGCCGCCTGGAATTGCTTTATCCGCCCTGGGTCGGGGGCAACGGCTTCGACGCCGCCGGCTTGCAAACGCCCTGGCGGCAGGTTCCGGGCTCCAGCGCCGAACTCCTGGACGCCAACGGCGTTTTGGCGGAGACCATCGATTTGCCGTATCTGCGCGAATCGCTGACCGAGGACGTCGTCCTGTTGCAGATGAACAACCGCTCGGAGGACGCCTGCCAGCCGATTTTCCGTCTGGAGGAGTTCGAGGGCGGCGGGGGCGCCGGCAACTACGCCATCCGCGTCAACCTCCTGCTCTACGACCGGGGCAGCCGCATCTTGGGCATAGCGCCCGCGGTCAGGAAATACGGTTCGCTCGTCCGCCTGCGCGGCATGTGAGCGTTAGCCCACCATCAGCCTGCCGATGGGGCGGTTGACCTTGCCCCGGGACGGCGGCGCCAGCCACAGGGCGATCGATAGCGGGCCCAGCCTTCCCACGAACATGGACACGCATATCCAGAGCCGCGACAGCGCCGTCAGCCTGGGGGTGAAGTCGAGCGACAGGCCCACCGTTCCGAAAGCCGACACCTGCTCGAAAAGCAGGGTCGCCAGATTCTCGTCCGGATGGGCGATCGACAGGATGAAGATGCCGGCCAGGTTCCACAGCATGGTCAAGGCCATGAGGATGCGGGCCCGGCTGACCAGCCAGGGGGCGATGGTGTAGCCGAACAGGTTGACGTTGGGGTCGTTCCTGAGGTTCGACTTGACGCGGGCGATCCAGATGGCCAGGCTGGTCGTCTTGATGCCGCCGGCGCAGGAGCCGGGCGAGCCGCCGATGAACATCAGCAGGACGACCAGCAGCACGGTGGGGAGCGGCAGCAGCGTCTGGGGGCAGATGTTGAATCCGGCGGTGCGGCCGACCACGGTCTCGAACACGGCGTGCCAAAGGCGGCTGCCGCGGCCGGAGGTGCCAAGCAGCCATACGCCGGGCACGCCGGCGGCGATCACCAGGGCGGTGACCACCAGGGTCACCCGGGTATGGAGCGATATCCAGTGCGGCTTCCGTTCCCGGCGGCGGATGAGGCCGGGCAGGCGGCAAAGCTCGTTCAACACCAGGTGTCCCAGTCCGCCCAGGGTCACCAGGGCCATGAGCGCCAGCAGGAAGGGGATGTTGTCGTAGAGCGGTTCCAGACCGTTTCGGTACAGGGTGAAGCCGCTGTTGCAGAAGGCGGAGGCGGCGTGGAACAGCGCCGACCAGAGCAGGAACGGCGCCTCGCCCCAATGGCCGGGGAGCAGGGTCGCGGCCATCAGCGCCGCCCCGGCGCCCTGGATGGCCATGGTGATCTTGAGGATTTGCCTGAAGGTTCGCTTGAACTCGCGGGAGGCGTCGTTTTGGTAGATGGCGTCGCTGGCCGCCAATTGCTGCGACAGCGACAGCCGCAGGCCGAAGAGCCGGAAACCGATGACCGCGAAGGTCATTATCCCCATGCCGCCAAGTTCCATAAGGACGAGGATCACCGCCTGGCCGAAGGGTGAGAAGGTGTCGGCGACATTCACCACCGTGAGGCCGGTGACGCAGGCGGCCGACACCGAGGTGAACAGGGCCGCCGCCGGATCCATGCGGGTTTCCGGCGTCCTTAGCGACACGGGGAGCCAGAGCAGGACGGTGCCGGCCAATATCGCGCCGCCGAACCAGATGAACACCAGTTGGCTGGGGGAGACGCTTTTGCCGCGCCGCAACAGGCTGGATATGGCCAAACCGGCGCCGCCTTCCTATTTGTCGAAGGGGCTCTCCGCCCCTTCCAGCGCCTCCAGGCTGTCGCGCTTGCCGATGATCAGGAGGGCGTCCGAGTCCTTGACGACGAAGTCCGGTCCGGGCAGGAAGACGGTCCGCTCCGGCACGTGCTCCTTGACGGCGATGACGAAGATGTCGAAAAGTTTGCGCAGGTTGAGTTCGAGCAGGGTCTTGTCGATGGCCCATTCCGGCGGGGTGATCTGCATGACCATGTAGTTTTCCGACAGCGGGATGAAGTCGAGGAGGTTGCGGTTGACCAGCTGCGTGGCCAGGCGGAAGGCGGTCTCGCGCTCCGGGAAGATGATCGAGTCGGCGCCGATGGCCTTGAGGATTTCTGCGTGGTCGCGGGTGGTGGCCTTGGCGTGGATGTGCGGCAGCTTGAGCCGCCGCAGGTGCAGCACGGTGAGGATCGACGCCTCCATGTTCTCCGACATCGACACCACCGCCTCGTCGAAGTCGCCGCCGACCACCGAGGACAGGCTGGCGAAGTCGCGGCCGTCCAGGCAGTAGGCCCGCTGCACCAGTTCGCCTATGTCGTTGATCACCGCCTGGTCCTTGTCGATCACCAGGACGTCGCAATGCTTGGCCAGTTCGATGGCCAGGTGCCGGCCGAACTGGCCGAGGCCGATGACGCAGACGCGCTGCCGCTTGTGCATGGCCGCCCTCTCCCCGATTCCCCCCGGTCCGGCGCTCCCGGCGGGGCGGAACCGCAACGAGGGAATGATATCCGCGGACGCCCGGGGATCAAGCGCTAATTTGCCGAAAGCGGCGGTTTTCGCCTCTTGATTGTCGCGCCGGCGCTGGTTTTGCTTGAAATCCATATTCGCCTTGCCTGCGCCGAGCTGACGTTTTTGCCTTGCCAGAGCATGGCGGCCAGGCGGCAAACGCGGCGTCAAGACCAGGCGCAAGGCGGCCGGATGGGATGAAAAACTCCTCCTTGCGCCGCGCCGCGGCATTAACCGGCATGCCGGCACAGGGATGCGGATCGGCGGAAAGCGTCGTGAATTCCGTTCCGCCCGCCGCCGCGTCATTCAGCAAATGGAACCGGCCGCCCCCGCCTCCAGCCGCCTGGCCAGCGCCAGAAAATCCTCCGGCCGCAGGCATTCGCCCCGGCCGCCCGGATCCAGCCCGGCTTCGTTCAGGATTTCGGCCTCTCGCCCTTTTTCCAGTAAACCCCGCAAGGCGTTTTTCAGGATTTTCCGCCGGGCGCCGAAAACGGCGCCGGTCAGGGCCCGCAGCGCCGGCCAGGGAAGGGCCAGGCGATCGCCGGCCGGTTTAAGCTCCATCCGCACCAGCGCCGACTCCACCTTGGGAACTGGCCAAAAGGATCCGGGCGCCGCCGTTTTCTCCAAACTGGTTGTCGCCGCCAATTGGGCCTGGATGGAAAGGGCGCCGTAATCCCCGCCGCCGGGCCGGGCGATCAGCCTTTCCGCCGTTTCCCGCTGGAGCAGGAAAACCCCCAGCCGCCAGGGCAGGGGCGAGGACAGCAGGTTCATGATGAAAGGCGTGCCGGCCGAATAGGGGAGGTTGGAGACGCATTTCAAGGCGCCGCCCGGCTTCACCGCCGCCAGAAGTCCCTCCAGTTTGGCGACGGCTTCGGGATTGAGGCGGCTCTTTCCCGCCAGGATATCGCCCTGGATCAGAATGACGTTCGGGAAGGCGGCGGTTTCCTCCATGGCGATAGGGAGCAAGCCGAAGTCCAATTCCACCCCGAGAAGCGCGCAGCCGGAGGCGGCTAGCCTCCGGGTAAGGAAGCCGGAACCCGGCCCCACCTCAAGGATCAGGTCGTCCTTGGAAAGGTCGGCCGTCCGGACGATGAAATCCAGGAGGTTGGCGTCGAGGAGAAAATTCTGTCCCCGGCGGGTCGAGGGCCGAATCCCCGCCTGTTCCAGGCGCGCCCGCAGTTTTTGGTAAACGCCCATGCCGGATTCGCGTCCTTGGCGCATTGGTTGTTGGACCAGACGCCCCGCCGGTTTAATTAAGCATTAAATAGACGATTGGGCGCGTCCGTCAATTTTGGCGGACGCGCCTAACCGACCCTGGAGGCCGGTTCTTGCCTTTGCTAGCGCCATCGTGCGTCCCTTCCGGCAAAAAACGACAACCATTGCCGGAAGGGATCATACCAAACCCCTGAAAATCACGCAAGGGAGGAGGGCGGAAAACCCAGGGTCATTTGCTTTAAGTCGCTTTCATTCCCTTCTCTTGCCGGATTTCAATATTGGGATTTGTCCGGGGGGCGCATGAGATCGTCCTTGTCGCTGAAAACCTGGTTTTGACCTGGCCGCCATATGCCCTGAATCCGCTATGGAAGGTTCATGCCCCCCACCTCCCCACCCCTGTTTATTTCAGCGCCGCCACCGCCTCGATTTCCAGCTTGGCGCCGAGCGGCAGGGCGGCCACCGCGAAACAACTCCTGGCCGGGTAAGGTTTGCCGAAAAAAGCGGCATACACCTCGTTCACCGCCTGGAAATCCTTGATGTCGGACAGGAAAACCGTGGTTTTCGCCACCCGGTCCAGGCCGCTGCCGGCCGCCTCCAGGATGGCTTTGAGGTTGGTCAGAGAGGTTTTCGCCTGTTCCTTGACGTCCTCCGGCATGGTCTTGTCCGCCGGATTGATGGGCAGGCAGCCCGAGGTGAACACCAAGCCGCCGGTCTTGATGGCTTGGGAATAGGCGCCTACCGCCGCCGGCGCCCCGGAGGCGTTTACTTCCCATAATTCGCTCATGATGCGCGTCTCCTGATGCATAAGGTGTCATTAAAAACGGTTCACGCCCTCACTTGCGGAGCACCCGCCCCGCCAGCGTTCCTTCCATCAATTCGCCTTGCCTGACCGCCGCCTCGCCGTTGACGAACACGTGGCGGATTCCGTCGGGATATTGCCGGGGTTCGGTAAAGGTGCCTTTGTCGAGCACCACGGCGGGATCGAACACCACCACGTCCGCCGCCAGGCCCTTTCGCAGCCGGCCCCGATCCTTCAGGCCGAACACCTCGGCCGGCCGGCCGGTCATTTTGAAAACCGCCGCTTCCAGGGACATCGCCTTCTCTTCCCGGACATATTTCCCGAGAACGCGCGGGAAGGCGCCGTATACCCGCGGATGCGGCTGTCCGCCCAAGAGTCCGTCGGTGCAGACGTTCATCTCCGGCCGGTTCATGAAGGCCTTGACATGCTCCTCCAGGCCATAGAAGTCCACCATGCCGACCGCGTTCTCCTCCTGGAACAGCAGATCATACATGGCCTCGAGCGGTTCCTTGCCGCGCATCTCGCCCAATTGCGCCAGGTTCTTGCCTACGGCGTCGCGGTTGGCCTCGGTCTTCACGGCGGTGACGAAGATGCCGTCCAGCCCGGCGAAGGCGACGAAATTGTCCCAGCCCTTGACGCCGTTCCGGATATCCCGGCTGGCGCGTTGGCGATCATCGGGATTGGTCAGCCGCGCCAGCAGCCTGTCGGTTCCGCCGTCGTGCATCCAGGGCGGGAGGAGGACGCCGAGCATGGTGCTGCCGGCGATATAGGGGTATTGATCAAAGGAAACGGCGATGCCCTCTTTTTTCGCCGTCTCCAGTTTGCCGATCACCGGCTCCAACAGGGCGGCGTTGTTTTTGCCGCAAATCTTGAAGTGGGAAAAATGCACCCGCACCCCGGAATCGCGGCCGATGGCGATGACTTCGTCCATGGAGGCGAGGATGTCGTCGGCCTCGCTGCGCTGGTGGATGACGAAGGGGACGCCTTTCCCGGCCGCGACCCGGCAGAGCTCGGTCACCTCCCGGGTGTCGGCGTAGGCGCATGGCATGTAGATCAGGCCGGTGGAAAAGCCGAAGCCGCCCATGTCCAGTTCCCTCGCCAGAATGTCCCGCATCGACGCCAGTTCCGCGTCGGCGGCATAACCGCTCTCCAGGCCCTTGCCCTCCATTCGCACATTGCCGTGCGGGATTAGGTAGCAGAGGTTGGTCCCGCTGCCGTTTTCCTCGATCATCCGCAGATAGTTTTCGGTGCTGCGGAAGCGCCAGTTGAAATCCTCCTTGTCTCCGTCCAGGCCGGCCAGGTTTTTGCGCCAGGGGGCGATGTGCTCCTCCGGCAGCGGCGCCAGGGAAATGCCGTCCTGGCCGATGAACTCGGTGGTCACCCCCTGCATCAGCTTGGGCTCCAGCCTGGGGGTCTTGAAAACCTGGAGATCCGAGTGGCTGTGGGTATCGATGAAGCCGGGGCAGACCGTGCAACCCCTGGCGTCGATGATCTCATCGAAGCCGTCGGCCGGCATGTCGCCGATTTCCAGCAGCCGCTCGCCCTCCATGGCCACGCTTCCCGGCCGGCCGGGGGCGCCGCTTCCGTCGATCACGGTTCCGTTGACGATGATCCTGCGCATCATTTGTTCCTTTCCTCAGAAAGCCGATTGGCCTCGATGTGTTCGGCGGTTATGGCCGGCGGCGCCTCGGCTTCGCCCAGGCTCAGGCTTATCTTGGCGGTCGCGAAGAAAACGATGGTGCTGATCGCCGAGCCGAACACCAGGGACATGATTCCGTAGGGTTCGCCCGCCAGTTGCCAGGCCAGCGCCCCCACCGAGCCGCAGATGATGGCGGCCAGGCCGGCCGAGCGGGTGACCTTTTTCACCAGGAAGCCGAAGATGAAGGGGGCGAATGGCCCGGCCGAACGCATGGTGAAGCCGAAAACCAGCAGATCGATGATGCCTATTTCCGGGTTCATGGCGATGATCAGGCTGCAAGCCCCCATTATCATGACCACCACCTTGCTTATGACCAGTATGGTGCGGTCCGTCGCCCGGGGATTGATGTATCTCTGGTAGACGTCCTTGGAGAACAGGGTGCATGAGGCGATGAGGTTACCGGAGGCCGAGGACATGGTGGCGGCCACCACCGAGGCCATGACCAGTCCGGCGATGAGCATGGGGGAGAATTTCAAGGCCGCGACCGGCATGGCTTGGGCGGCGGGGATGTCGGGAAAATGGGCCAGGGCGCACAGGCCGATGATGGCCGGTATGAAACCGTAGAGCGTCATCAGGAGGGAGCAGAGGAAGGAGCCGAGGCGGGCGGTCTTGATGTCCCGGGCGGCGAAGTAGCGCTGCACTGCCTCCTGGCCGGTGGAGAAGGTCATGAAATACATGAGGATCAGGCCGATGATGGTGTTCCAGCCCACCTTGGCCAGGGAGTATTGCGTCTCGAAGCCGGGACGGCTGGTGATGAGCTGTTGTACGTTGTCCCAGCCGCCGGCTCCGTGGAGGATTATCGGCATGGCGATGGCCATCCCGACGGTTATGAAGATTATGTGGACGATGTCGGTGAAGGCGACCGAGACCAGCCCGCCCATCATGGTGTACAGGGTGACCACGATCGCCACCAGGATGGTCACGGTGAAGGTGTCGCCGCCGGAGACGGCGCCGATGATGGCCGAGGTGGCCTTGACCTGGGCGGCGGTGGCGACGAACAGGGTTAGGAGCGACAGCAGGGTGGTTATGATGTGGGAGGGCGTGCCGTAGCGGCGGGCCACGATTTCCGGGACGGTGGTGGCCATGGAGCGCCGCAGGAACGGCGCCACGAAGGAAACCAGGAAAATGCCGATGCCGGCGCAGACGACGTACCAGCCGGCGGAAAGGCCCCAGGTGCTGAAAGCCCGCTGCGCCACCCCTACCGTACTGCCGCCGCCGATTTCGGCCGCCGCCAGGGTGCCGGCCATCATCAGTGGGCCAAGCGAGCGGCCGGCCAGGTGGAAGTCCTCCGAGCTTTTGACCTTGCGCAGCGACACGAATACGGCGATCCCGATCATTACCGCCATGTAGCACACCACAATCCAAAAGGTTGGGTTGATGTTGGACATTTGTTTCTCTCCTAGTTGGCCGCCCTGGCGGAAATCATCCGGCCGGCCGCCGGTTTGGGCGGCCGCTTCGGCGGCTGGACATTCGTTATGCCTCCAAAAGAGCCTTGCTTATGGCCTGGTAGCCGTCCAGGGCGGCGTAAAGTTGCGTCTCCTCGATGTATTCGTCCGTGGTATGGGCCAGATTTTCCCGGGAGGGGCCGAACCCCAGGGTCTTGATGCCGGCCTCCCCGGCGTAGTGGCTGCCGTTGGTGCAGAAGGAATAGTGCGAAATCTCCGGTTCCAACCCGACCGAGCGCAAGCCGGCCAGGGCTTTTCGGACGAACTCGGCGTCGGCTCCGAAAAGCCAGCCGGGGAAAAAGCGCTCGCCCTCAATGCTGTCCCCGGTATGGCATTTTTCCTTGCCCCGGGCGAAGGACGCGGTCCCCCGGAAGGCGGGGTCGGCCGCCGCCAGGCGCTCCGCCGCCTCGCGGTAGGGGGCGATGACCGCCTCCCTGGTTTCCCCCACCAGGAGGCGGCGATCATAGGTGACCCGGCAACCGCTGGGCACCACCGAGGCGCCGGGATAGGGGGTGGAGATGATGTCGGTCAGGACCGACACGCCTTTCCCCAGGACTGGTTGCCGGCCCGGGACGATCCTTTCGACCTCGGCTATCAGCTTGATCATGGCGTGGACCGCGTTCACCCCTTTTTCCGGGTTGGCGGAATGGGCCGGGACCCCGGCGGTTTCAAGGACTATTTCGGCCCGGCCGCGCTGGCCGATCTTCAGGTTCAGCTCCGACGCCTCCCCGATGACCACGAACTCCGGCTTGACCCTGGCGCTAATCTCCCGGGCCGCCACTCCCTCGAACAACTCCTCGAATACCACCCCGGCCACATGTACCGTTCCGGCGAAATCGCGCCCCGTCGCCTTGGCGAAATTGGCCGCGGCGCAGGCCATGGCCGCCGTCGCTCCCTTCATGTCCGAGGCGCCCCGGCCGTAAATGCGGCCGTCGGCGGCTTCGCCTCCGAAGGGATCGTGTTTCCAGCCATGGACATCGACGACCGGCACCGTGTCGATGTGGCCGTCGAAGAGGATGCCGGGGCCCGGGCGCTTTCCCCTGACGCTGCCGACCACGCTGCCGTAGCGATCAATAAACACTTCGTCAAAACCTTTGCCGCGCATGAAATCCGCCAAGGCGTCAGCCGCCCCGGCCTCCTGTCCGGAATAGCTCCGCCGCCGAATCAGTTCCCGGCACAATTGGACGACCTCTTTTTTTTGTTCTTCGTTGACCATTTTCTCCCTCCCTAGTTTGCGGAAAACGTTTCAATTCGCCAAATCCGGGGCCGGATAGCCGCCCCGCCACACCACGTTCCGGTACATCTCCGGCGAGGTGTCGCCCTCGGTGCTGATCAGGAGTACGGTCGAGCCGGCGGAGAGGCCCAACTGGCTTCTGATTGCCTGATCCGGGCCGGAACAGATCCTTTCAAGCGCGCCGCAAGTCACCGCCCCCGATTCGCCCGAGGTGATCGCCGGGTCGCCGGGGAGCGGGGCGGCCAGGATGCGCATGCCGTTCGCGGCCAGGTGTTCGGCGACCGACAGGCCGGCCGCCGCGTAATCGCGGAGGATGCCCCAGCTCAGCGTGCTGGGCTCGCCGCAGGCCAGACCGGCCATTATGGTGGCCATATCGCCTTGTACATTCCGGGGTTTGCCGTCCCCGGCGGCCAGCGAGCGGAAAATGCAATCGGCGCGTTTGGGTTCCACGATGACGGCGGTCGGCGTCCGATCGCCCAGGACGGCGGCGAAATGGCCGAGCGCGGCGCCGGCGAAGGAACCCACCCCGGCTTGGAGGAACACATGGCTGGGGGCTTCCACCCCTTGCCCGCGCATCTGTTCCAGCGCCTCGCCGGCCAGGGTCATGTAGCCCTGCATCACCCAGCGCGGGATGTCCTCGTAGTCCTTCCAGGCGGTATCCTGCACCATAACCCAGCCGTTTTTCCTGGCCTCGCCGTCGGCCAGGCGGACGGCGTCGTCGTAGTTGAGATCGGTTATCAGGCATTGTGCCCCGCAGGCCCGGATGTTTTCGGCGCGGATGCTGGCCGACCCCTTGGGCATGAAGACATGGGTCGGGCAATGGAACTGGCTGGCGGTCCAGGCCACGCCCCGGCCATGATTCCCGTCGGTGGCGGTGGCGAAGGCGAGGCCGTCAAGCCGGTCGGCGAAGGCGCCGGCCCGTAGCGCCCCGACATCCAAATCATCAAACGGCAGGCCGAGGCGCTGGGCCAGAATGCGGCCGATGGCGTGGGAGCCGCCCAAAACCTTGAAGGCGTTCAGGCCGAAGCGCTTCGACTCGTCCTTGACGAAAATGTTGGCCAACCCCAGCGATTTGGCCAGATTGGGCAGGGCCGTCAGCGGCGTGGGGGCGTATTCGCCGAACTTCCGGTGAAAGTCCCGGATTCGCCCGGCTTCCCGGGGATCGAAGTCGTCCAGCCTGGCCCCCTTGCCGAAGGGCTGGCGTTGCGGATTTGACAAAAATTCCATTTCCTCCATTTCACGGCTCCTTTATGCTCTTTCCAGGGTGCGTTCCGATACATAATGGATCCTGTGGCAAATCATATGGGGATGTCGGGGGAATGGAGACGGTGAAAAACGCGTGTGCGAGTGTAATCGGCGGTCTTCCGGATCATCCGTCCCGCCTATGGCGGCATATTGGTGTTTCCCCATGATTTGCCAAGTTTTTAATTAAAACGCCACATGTTTAACGAGAGCAATTATAATGCCAAATGCTTAACTGTTTGATTTTATTTAAGTTACGTTGATAATCGGGAAAATTGCCATATATTCCATATCATATTGATATAAAAGGCATTTTATTCCCCCTGGCCTCGCCGCCATTAAAAGGCAAATTATGCTTTCCGTATGGGCATGCCGTCAAAAAATAAATCGTAATAACTTGCGATTTAAGGTGTTGGATTTTACCCCAATTTCCTGGAATTACGCTCGCGGTTTATATCAAAATGAGTTAAAATCTGCGACGCTTCAATCGGTAAAGCGCGAAATTCTGGTAAGGGCTCTTTTGTATCCGGCCTCGACGCGGATAAATCGCCGCCATTGTTGAATCATTTTGATAGGGAATCGTCGGGAAACTATAATCTCTGGCTTGGCCGGATACGGACAGTCATGGCTTTCCGCGCCATGGCGGTTTTTTCGGCGCACAGCGTTTCATAGCGCGCCGCCATGTCGGCGGCCAACCGTTTCACACGCTCGGGCGAATCAAGGATTCTCCACCTCCGGCTCATGGCGCGTTTGCTTTCCTCAATCCGCTCCGGGTTTGCGGTTTCTTCCGTGCATTTGTCGGGGTATTTCTGAATTTCACGAGTCCGCGATGGATATGCTCGCCGTGGACATAGCCGTTCGTTCAGGCGCGTCGGCGGCTATTCCGTATTCCCCTATTTTCCTGTAAAGCGTCGCGATGCCGATCCCCAGCGCGCGCGCGGCTTCCTTTTTCCCCTTGTTATTGCCCGGGAACGCGCGAAGCGCCTCCATGATGTGTTCGCGCTCAACCTCCCGCAGCGATCGCGGGGAGGGCGCGGCCGCTCCGGCCGCGAGCCGCCCGGCGGCGGGGCCGCGAAGCTTGGGCGGAAGATGTTCCGCCCGCCATGGTTGGCCGGCCTGGATGGCGTTCACCATGTATTCGACGCAATTTTGCAGTTCCCTGACGTTTCCGGGCCAGGCGTAATTGTAAAGGACGTTCATAATGTAATGGGGGATGCGTCCCGCGCTTTTGTTGAGCCGCTTGCAATAAAAATCGACGAAACGCTGGGAAAGCGCCTTGATGTCCTCTTTTCTCTCCCGCAGCGGGGCGATTTCCAGGGGAATGACGTTGAGCCGGTAGAAAAGATCCCCGCGGAACATGTTTTGCGATATGCGCTCGGCCAGGTTCTCGTTTGTCGCGGCGATGATCCGCACGTCGACGTCGATGACGTCGTTCGAGCCGAGGCGGCTTATTTGCCTTTCCTGGAGGACGCGCAATAATTTGACTTGCATATAGATCGGCATCGAGCCGATTTCGTCCAGGAAAACGGTGCCGCCGTTCGCCATCTCGAATTTCCCGATTTTCCCGGACTTCAGCCCGCCGGTGAACGCGCCCCGGTCGTAGCCGAACAACTCGCTTTCCAAAAGCGTGTTGGGAATCCCCCCGCAGTTGATCGCGACGAAAGGGGCCTGCCGGCGATCGCTGACGTTGTGGATCGCCTGCGCGACCAGTTCCTTTCCCGTGCCGCTTTCTCCGGTGATCAGGACGGTGGAGGGGGAATGCGCCAGGCGCATGATGTCGCTTTTCAGTTGCAGGGTTTGCGGCGACGCCCCGACGATGGCGGCCAATTTGGTGTCCGGGTTCGAGGCGGAGAAATCCAGGGCCTTCCGCGTCATTTTGGGCAGCGCCTCGAAGACCAGGGCGCTGGAAAAATGCGGCGGGCCGGCGCGAATCTCGGAAAGGGAGCCGACGACCTTGGTTTTGCGGTCGTTGAAAAGGATCTCGAATTCCTGCAATCCGCCGAATGAATTCCTCGTCTTCCTGAGGCGCAGTTCGTTGCCCGGGACGGAATTCGAAGCGCGGGAAAATTCGGCGCGGGCCACTTTGTTCATAAAGGTGATGTTTCGCCGCCAGTCGAAAATAAGGACGCCGCGATCGTCGATGTCCATGATTTCCAGAAGCGCGTCCAGCAAATCGCCCGCGTCGGCGGCTTTTTTTTGCTCGAGGGCCTTTTGCTCGATAACCTCCGCGATTTGCTTGACGAATTCGACATAGAAGTCGACTTTCCTGAGGATTCTGGCCCGGTCGCGCGCATTGAAGCACACCAAGCCGAGGACGCCGAGCACCTGGCCGCCGACTTGCAGGGTCGTGCAAAGCGAAAGCGTCTCCCGGCATGTCGCCTTATTCGCGCATTCGTCGCATACTTCGCTTTCCCTCGGGTTGTCGATGCGGACAAACGACTTCATTTTAATCGCGTGCTTGTATATGAAATTGGCTTCGTCGATGGACGATCCGATCCCGGCCTCGTAAATGCCGGTCCCCGCCAACCGTATGAAGTTGACGTCCATTATTTCCGCGTCGATGCCGAGTACGCTCGACAACACCTTCGCAAAGCGCGTCAAATAGGGCTGGATCGCGGCCAAGGTGATTGCCGGGTCGATTTGCGTCGGCCTATTGATTATTTGCGTCATTGCGGCATGCTCCGGCGCCGCCAACCCGAGTGGCGGCTGTTTTGTCGCGCCTGGACAATGGGCCGAACTTGTCCCGCCTCCGCCAAGCGAACCCGGCCGCCATCCGGCACGTCCTTCCGCCGGCGTCCGGCGGGCGCCTTTTTGTTCCGGCGTCCATCCTCTTCAGAACGCCTGGCCGAAAAAGTGTTTCGGAACGGCCAAAACGATGTCGGGGAAGACGTTCATCAGGACCAGGACGACAAGCAGCCCGATGTAATAGGGCGTGACGGCCTTGAAGGCCCGCTGGAAGCTGATGCCGCCCAGTTTGGAGGTGATGAACAGGCAGATGGCCATGGGCGGCGTCAACAGGCCGATCATCAGCGCGAACACCATCGTCACCCCGAAATGTACCGGATGCCAGCCCAGTTGGGCGGCTATGGGCATGAGGATGGGGGTGAGGAGTAGGATGCTGGCGTTGGTCTCCATGAAGGTCCCCATGAAAAGCCAGAGCAGGTTGATGAGGACGATGATTATCCAGGGGTTGGAACTGAGGCTGAACAGCCCCTCGGCGGCGGTGTCCGCGATTTTTTCGATCCCCAGCACCCAGGCGAAGATCTTGCCGGTGGCCATGAGGAGCATTACCAGCCCGAGGTTTTCTATCCCCGTGGTCAGCACCCTCGCGATATCCCCCAGTTTCAATTCGCGGTATACGAACAAGCCGACGGCCAGGGAATAGAACACCGCCGTCGCCGCCGCTTCGGTGGGGGTGAAATAACCGGAAAGTATGCCGCCGACCAGGATGACCGGCGACAGGAGCGCCGGCAGGGCCGCGACGAAGGAGCGGAAAATTTCTCCGAGCCGGGCCCGCTTGTGCTTGGGGTAGTTGCGCCGCCGGGCGATGATGTAAACCGTGGTCATCATGAACAACCCCATGATTACGCCCACGACGATGCCGCCTAGGAATAGCGAGCCGATCGAGACGCTCCCGGCGATGCCGAACAGCACCATCGGGCTGCTGGGTGGGATGATGGGCCCGATTATGGAGGAGGCGGCGGTCACGCCCACCGAAAAGTCGGCGTCGAACCCGTCCTCGCGCATGGCCTTGATTTCAATCACGCCCAGGCCGGCGCAATCGGCGACCGCCGCACCGGACATGCCGGCGAAAATCATGCTGGAGAGGATGTTGACATGTCCCAGCCCGCCGGTGACGTGTCCGACCAGGCAACTGGCGAAATGGAAAATGCGCTTGGTGATGCCGCTTGAGTTCATCAATTCCCCCACCAGCATGAAAAATGGGATTGCCAGCATGGTGTAGGAGGAGACGCCGCTGATCATGGCCTGGGGGACCATGCTCATGCCGGTGGAGCCGGTGTGGCGGATGTACTCGACGGCGCTTAGCATCATGGCGAACCCGACCGGGACGCCGAGGCCGATCATGAGGATAAAGGCCAGCACCACCCACATGTCAACCCTCCTCGTTACCGGGACGGCCGGCGACGCCCTCCCCGGAGGCGGGGATCTCCGGGGAGGGGTCGGCCAGCCGGTACGGCTCCCGGGTCGCGAACCGGTTCAGCGTTTGCGCCAGGTTGTCCAGCAGGAAAAACGCGGCCAGGCCCATGCCGACCGGGAAGGAATAAAACCATACCCCCTGGTGCGTCGGCAGGACGGTCATGGGGACCATGATCTTGCGCCCGGCCAGACGCCAGCCGTGGTACGCCGCCACGAGGACGGTCGCGAGGATGGCGGCATTGATGGCGAGCTCCAGCGAGTTTCGCGGTACGAAGGGAAATTTTTCGATGAATGTCTCGATGCGCACATGCGCCTTGCGCCGTACGGCGTAGGGGATGGTGAGGAAGGCCAGCCAGGCGGCGAGTATGATGGATAGTTCTTCGATTTCAACGAACGATCTCCCGGTCAGGGTTCGCCGCGCCATTTGGAAGAACACGACGCAAATCAGCGAGACCAGCACGGAAATGGCGGCTGTTTTGACGGCAACCTCAAGAGCCGCCGCGGCTTTGCCAAGGATGCGCGCAAGCGTCGACATGCGTTCTCCCGGAAACGTCATCGCCGCAGCGATTGGATTTTTTCGTAGGCCCCGGCCGGATATACGCTCTTGTTCTCCTCGAGCAGGGCGGGGATGATCTTTCTCTTGAACGACTCGATGTCTATCTCGTTCTTGGGGATGACTATCATGCCCTTCTGCCGGAAGCTCTCGAGGAGCCTGTTGTCCTCGGCCTCGACCTCGCGGTTGTGCCAGGCGAACCCCTCGTCTATGGCCTCGCCGATGATCCGCTTGTGCCCGTCGCTTAGCGTCTCGTACCACTCGTCGTTGAAGTACATGAAATAATTGGTGTATTGGTGCTCGGTCTGCATGAGGTATTTCTGAACCTGGAAGAGCCCGGCCTGCTCGATGTTGGCGAGGGGATTTTCCTGGGCGCTGACGATGCCGCTCTGCAGCGCGCCGAACAGCTCGCCCCAGGCGACGGGGGTGACATTGGCGCCGGCGGCCCTCCAGGAGGCGATGACGCCGGCGTTGTTGGGAGTGCGCAGCTTGACGCCCTCCAGGTCCGACACCTTGCGGATTGCCTGGTTGGCGGTGAGGTAGCGGGGCCCGCGCAGGGCTATGGTTTTGATGTAGGCGGTGACGTGTTGCTTGTCCTTCAATTTTTGGACCAGTTCGGCGCCGATCTCGCTGTCCCAAAAACGCTGCAGGTGTTGCTGGTTGTCGAAGATGAAGGTCATGTTGAACATCGACATCCAGTCGGGGACGGCCCAATTGAAGAGCATCTCCGGATTGAGGAGCATTTCATAGTTGCCCTCGGTGAGGCCGGTGCAAAGATCCTCGTCGTTGTCGCCCAATTGCCCCTCCAGGTAGAGCAGGGGCTTTAGCTCCCCGCCGGACTTGGTCTCAATCGCGGCGGCGATTTTTTGGGCCGCCTTGGTGGAAAGGGCCGAGGCGTTGTTGCCCACCATCTTGAATGAGATGGGCTGACCCGCCTGGGCGGCTCCGGTTCCGGACAGGACGGAGATCGCCAGCGCGGCGGCCAGCGGGATCGCGATTGCGCGCGTAAGCATGCTTGTTCCTTTCTTTGGTGAAAAATGGGAAATATGCCGTTTCATAAACCCGCGTAAAACTTCATCATATTTCAGTTCCGGCCCTTGTCAATGGCTTTGCTCTTTTTCGTTGTTGCGGCGTCGCGTTTCCAGTATGTCGGGGCGGACGAAATGCCGCCCCTCGATGTCCAGCTCCAATCGGGGACAATGGAGGCGATCATCCCGCCCTCGCCGGCATTCTCTTTGCCGAGCATCCGGCCCTCTCCTTTCCCCGGATCCCGGCCCGGCGCCTATGGCTCCAGCAACCCCTCGATGGCTGAAACGTCGAACACCGGGATTCCCGTCCGCTGGCTCACCTCCTGGCGCTCGCTGAAGGAATCGTCGATGAAAACGGCGTTCTTTTCGCAGATGCGGGAGGATTTGTCCTCGCCCTTTCGCAACCAGATCGTCTCGTCGAAAAGGCTTTCCAGCCGGAGGCGGCGGAGCGTCGATCTCGGGGAGACGGCGTGCCGAGTCAGGAGGATCAGCCGCCGGCCCCGATTGCGGCATTGGAACAGGAACTTCACCGCATCCGGATTGACGCCGTCGCCGGCCGTCAGCGTGTCGTCCAGGTCCATGTAAACCGTGGCGAAATCCAGGGGCGCGCGATAAACGCTGGCCAGGGCGCGATCCACCGCCGTTCCCGCCAG
>JAISYD010000251.1 GCA_031270145.1 Planctomycetota bacterium | reverse complement strand
ACCCGGTCGAGTATTTCCAGGCGCTCGCGCATTTTCGCCTCGTGGAACTTTCCCTGGTGCCAGCAGACGGCGCCCCAGTCGTTCGAGGTGGCGCTCCGTACCGTCCTGAGGGTGGTGGCCACGGCTTGGAAATTGGGATAGGTCTCGACCGCCCGGCCAATCATTTTTTTGAAGCCGTCGATGGGCAGTTTCGACAGGTTTTCGTCCACTCCCTCGATTTCCAGGCCAAGGCAGGCGGTGAAGTCCTCCTCATTCCCGATCATGACGTCGACGTGTTTCGCCAGTTCCCGGTTCACCTCGCGGGCGCGCTCCTTGCCGCCGATGCCCTTCCAAAGGGAGGGGCGGTAGTTAAGGTCGTAGCTGGTGACGGTGCCGTGCCGCTTGGCCGCCTTAAGGGCGGCGATGACCGTGTCCGGGGTTTTGTCCCCCAAGGCGGCGAAAATGCCGCCGGTATGGAAGTGGCGCACCCCGGCCCGGCCGAAAAGCTCCTCCCAGTCCACCGATTCCGGGGTCATTTGCGAGGCGGCGGTGTGCCCCCGATCGGAACAGCCGACCGCGCCCCGGACGCCGAAGCCCCGCTCGGTGAAGTTCAGGCCGTTCCTGGCCTTTTTGCCGATCCCGTCATAGGGGACCCAGACGATGCGGCTGGCGTCGACGCCGCCCTGCAGGATGAAGTCCTCGACCAGCCGGCCCACCGGGTTGTCGGCGAGGCTGGTGACCACCGCGGCCCGCAGACCGAAGCAGCGCCGGAGTCCGCGGCAGACATTGTATTCGCCGCCGCCCTCCCAGACGGCGAAGGAGCGGGCGGTGTGGATGCGCCCTTCGCCCGGATCCAGCCGCAACATCACCTCGCCCAGCGACACCGCGTCGTAGGCGCATTCCCCGGCTTTCTTGTAAATTATCGACATGGCGTCATTCTCCGGGCGGCCGTCCCCATCGGATCAGCCGCGAATCCTTTTCAGCGCTTCCATGGCCGCCTTGGCGTCCTTTTCAATCTTGTCCCAATTGCCGGCCTTGAGGTCGTCCGCCCGGCCGAGCCAAGTGCCCCCCACCGAGACGATTTCCGGGACCGCCAGGTAGTCGGCGAAGTTGGCGGCGGTCACCCCGCCGGTGGGCATGAAGGACAGCCCCAAATGCCTGTAGGGGGCGATGATGTTCTTGAGCATGGCGACGCCCCCCAGGGCCTCGGCCGGGAAGAATTTGAACAGCCGCACGCCCAATTCGTGGGCCTGTTCCACCTCGGACGGGGTGGCGATGCCGGGCGAGAAGGCGTAGTCCCTGTCCGCCGCCAGCTTGACCAGCGCCGGATTGAAGCCGGGGGCGACGGCGAAGGCGGCGCCGAGATCGAAGGCTTGGTTCAGGTGATCCCGGTTCAGCACGGTGCCGGCTCCAAGCAGGAAATCCGGGAAGCGCTTTTTGGCGGCCTCGATTATTTGCGCCGCCGCCTTGGTGCGGAAGGTGATTTCGGCTGTCCTCAAGCCGGCGCGCTGGAGCGTCTCGCACAGCTTGAGGCCGGTGTCGACGTCCTCCAGCACCAAAACCGGGACAATGCCGGCGCTCCGCAGCTTGCCGGCCAAATCCTTTTGCTTATCGACGTACATGCGCAGGCTCCTTTCCTTGAAGGCGCATCCAGTTTAACGGCTTGGCGAAACGCCGTCAAGCCGGTGAAACATCGGCGAACCGCTAGCGCCCCATCCCGGCCAGGGCGATGCGGCGGACGAGGGAATGGTGGCCGCAACCGGCCCGGGCCGCCGCCGCCGCCAGGCCGGCGTCTGGGCTAAGGCAGGGATTGGCGTTGGCCTCCAAAATAAAGGGCCGCCCCTCGCGATCCACCCGGAAATCCACCCTGGCGTAGCCGGCCAGGCCGAGGAGGCGCCACGCCGCCAGCGCCAGGCGGCGCAATTCATCCGCCAGGGCGCGATCCCCGCCGCCAAGCCCGAATACGCGGGGAGTGGCGAGGAACTCCTCCGAATTCCCGTCCCACTTGGCGGCATAGCCGACGATTCGGGGTCGGCCGGCCGGCAGTCGGGAGAAGTCGATTTCCGCCGCCGGCAAGGTTTCCGGCGATCCGTCCCCGCCCGCGATCAGGCCGAGGTTGAACTCCCGGCCGTCGACAAAGCGCTCGGCGAAAAAAGGCTGGCCGAATTCCCGCCAAGCCCGGAGCAGGCGTCGCTCCAATTCGGCCGGATCGGGCCGGCGGAGGAGCGAGGCGTCGTCCAAATGGAGCGAGGCGTGGGAAGCCGCCGTCTTGATCAGCCAGTCGCCCTCCCGGAACCCGCCGGAAAAAAGAAGCCGGCCGTTTTCCAGCCAGGCGCAGTCCGGCGTGGGCAGTCGCCGCGCCGCGAAAAAGCGCTTGGCCAGAATCTTGTGGTTGCTCAGGAAAAGGGCGGCCGAGCCGGAGCCGGTGAAGGGCAGCCGCCAATTCTCAAGCAGCATGGGGATTAGGGTCTGGAGGCGATCCGAGCCGTCCAGCGACTCCACCAGGTTGAAAAGCAAGTCCGGTTTTCTCCGCTCCATGTCCCGCCGGAAGGCGGCGAGATCGAGGCCGACGGCGAGGCGGGCGGGCCGGGCGCCCTGGGCGGCCAGCCCTTCTTCCACCGCCGCCAACTGCTCCGCCACGTCGCGGCTGGCGACGTCGCCGGACAGCGCGCCGCCATCGTAAAGCAGGAGGACGCGCTTGCCCTCAAGGCCGGAATCGTCCATTCTTCCCCTGTGCCAGCCGCTCGCCGGCCGAGTCGATGATGCCGGCGATCAGCCGCCCGTAGCCGACGCCGGCCAGGCGGCAAAGTATCGGCAGATCGGAATGGCTGGGATTAAGCCCCGCCAGCGGGTTGATTTCCATGAATTGCGGCTTGCCGGCGGCGTCGGAGCGCAGATCGACCCGGCCGGCGTCGCGGCAGTCGAGCAGCCGGTAGGCGGCCAGGGCGATTTCTCCAGCCGCCCGCGCCTCCGGATCGCCGGCCAGGCGGTAGCGGACGCGCTCCTCGTATTTGTCCTTGTTGCCGAAAGTGTAGGCGCCCGGCTCGGCGTTGTCCAGCAGCAAAACCTCCATGACCCCGATCAGCCGCGCCTTCCGTCCGGTCCCGACGATGCCGACGGTGAATTCCCGGCCGGGCAGGTATTCCTCCACCAGGGCGGGCTGGCGGAAGCGGGCGATGATTTCGCGGCAGACCCGGGCCAGGCCCGACCCGTCGGTCACCCGGCCGTCCGCGGCCACGCCCTTGCCGGTGCCCTCCGCCACCGGCTTGACGAAGAGTGGAAAGGCCAGCTCGGGGCGCGGAAGATCGGTCTCCGGATCCGCCACCACGGCGAAGCGCGGGGTGGGGATGCCGCCGTCGCGGACGATGCGCTTGGAATGGCCCTTGTGCAGGCAGACGGCGAGGCAGAGGGCGTCCCCGAAGACGGCGGGGATGCCCCGGGCCTCCAGCAGGGCGGGTATCTGCGCCTCGCGGGTCGAGCCCCTGAACCCCTCGGCCAGATTGAAAACCAGATCCCAGCGCTCCCCCGCCGCCAGGCGGGCGATCAGCCGGTCCAGCCGGCCAATCCGATCCGTCGTGTGCCCGAGGCCGCGCAGGGCCGCCTCGATGGCCTCGATGGTTTCCGGCTGGTCGAACTCGGCCGTCTCCACGGCGTCGAAGCCGTCGGCCAGGTAGTCGCCCTTGAGATCGTAGGTGATGCCGATGTACATGTCAGGGCTCCGGCCGGGCGGAAGGCCGGGGAGCGGAGGCCGCCAGTTCCCGTACCAGCCGCCTGGCCCGCGCATGGGTTTCGCGCACCTCCTCCAGGCGGGAAAAATAGCCCTCCCCGCTTTCCCGCATAGCGGCGAGCGTGGTTTGGGCGATGCCGGGAAAGGAGAGAAGCCGCGCCAGGAAAAGTTCCACCGCCGCCTCGTTGGCCGCATTGAAGAAGGCGGCGGCCCGGTCTCCCCGCCGGCCGGCGGCGATGCCGGCGGCGAGCAGGGGGAAGCACCCCCCGTCCGGCTCCGCGAAATCCAGCCGCCCCAAGGCCGCCAGATCGAGGCGGGGCAGGCCGTTCCCGCGCCGCCGGGGCGTGAACAGCATGCGGGAAATCGGCTGGCGCATGTCGGAGACGCCTAGGCAGGCGATCAGCGTCCCGTCGATGAACTCGACCAGGCCGTGTACCGCCGCCTGGGGATGCACCAGCACCTTGATGGCGTCGAAGGGCAGATTGAAAAGGTGGTGCGCCTCTATGACCTCCAGCGCCTTATTGGCCAGGGTGGCGGAATCGACGCTGATTTTCGGTCCCATGCTCCACACCGGGTGTCGGATCGCGTCCTCCGGCCCGGCTTCGGCCAGGGCGGCGGCCGGCCAGTCGCGGAACGGTCCGCCGCTGGCGGTCAGGATCAGCCGCGCCGCCTCCGCCGGCCCGCGCCCCTCCAGACATTGCCAGATGGCGCAATGCTCGGAATCGATCGGCAGCACCTCCGTTCCGCCCGCCGCCGCCGCCGCCAGGAAAAGGCGGCCGGCCGAGACCAGCGCCTCCTTGTTGGCGAGCAGAAGGCGCGTACCCGCCGCCGCCGCCGCGAAGGTCGGCTCCAGCCCGGCGGTGCCGCCAATCGCCGCCACGCAAATGTCGGCGCGGGTACCGGCCAACAGGTCGAGCGCCCCGTCCGGGCCGGGATAAAAGCGGCCGCTGCGCCCGGAGCCGGCCAGGAGCGCCGCGAAGGCGTCCGCGTCCGCCTCCCGACTCAGGGCCAGGGCGGCGGCGGGGAACTCCAGCGCCAGGGCGGCCAGTCTTTTCCCGCCCCGGCCCGCCACCAATCCGGCCACCCGGAATTCGTCCGGGTGCTCGCGGATTACCGCCAGGGTGTTCGAGCCCACCGATCCGGTGGCGCCAAGCAGGACGACATCCCTCATTTGGCCAGCTTTTTTTTCCAGGCGGCTAAGGCGCGGCGGACGCCGGCCGGACCGGCGCTTCCGGCCGAGGCGTAACTGGCCGGAACCTTCGCCGGATCCAGCCGCCGGCGGACGCCGGCGTCGAGCAGGGGGGAGGCGGCGAGCATTTCCCGGCCGGTCAGTTCGCGCAGGCGCCGGCCGCTGTCCTCGGCCAGGCGGACCAGGTTGCCGACCGTTTCGTGGGCGGTGCGGAACGGCAGGCCCTTTTCCACCAGGTACTCGGCGAGGACGGTGGCGTCGAGGAAGCCATCCCGCAAAAGCGCCGCCGCCCTCTTTTCATCGAATTTCAAGGTGGGGATGAAGGCGGCGAGGCATTCAAGGCTGGAGCCGACCGTCCGCGCCGCGTCGAAAAGCGGCTCCTTGTCCTCCTGCAAGTCCCGGTTGTAGGCCATCGGCAGGCCCTTGAGGATGGTCAGGAGCGCCACCAGGGCGCCGATCACCCGGCCGGTCTTGCCTCGAACCAATTCCAGGAGATCGGGATTGCGCTTTTGCGGCATGATGGAACTGCCGGTGGACCAGGAGTCGTCGAGTTTCACCAGCCCCCATTCGGAGGTGGCCCAAAGGACGACGTCCTCGGCCAGCCGGCTGGCGTGGACCGCGATCAGGGCGAGGCAGGACAGGGTCTCGACCGCAAAATCGCGATCCGAGACCGCGTCCATGGAATTTTCGCAGAGGCCGTCGAAGCCCAGTTCCCGGCGGACCGCCTCCCGGTCGATGGGGAGGGTGGTGCCGGCCAGCGCCCCCGCCCCCAAGGGCAGACGGTTGGTGCGGCGGCGGGCGTCGGCCAGGCGTCCGCGATCCCGGTCGAACATCTCGACGTAGGCGAGGAGATGCTGGGCGAGGAGCACCGGCTGGGCTCGCTGGAGGTGGGTATAACCCGGAATGACCAGCCGCCGTTCCCGTTCCGCCACGGCGAGGAGGGAAAGCATGACCTGGCGCAGCCGTTCCGCCAGCGCGTCCTGCCTTTCCCGGGTCCAGAGCCTGAGGTCGGTCGCCACCTGGTCGTTCCGGGAGCGGCCGGTGTGCAGTTTCCTGGCCGGCGCGCCGATGCGGGCGGTGAGCTCCGCCTCCACCGACATATGGATGTCCTCGTTGGCGGGATCGAAAACGAATTTGCCCGCCGCCATGTCGTCGGCTATGGCCGCCAGGCCCTTCCGGATCGCCCGGTGCTCCCCGGACGTCAATAAGCCGGCCGCCGCCAGCATCTTGGCGTGGGCGAGGCTGCCGGCCACGTCTTGACGGCCGAGTTCGCGGTCAAAGGAGATGGACTGCCCGAAAGCCTCCATCAGGGGATGGGTGGCGCCCCTGAATCTTCCCTTCCACATTTTGGCCATCGGCGGATCATCCGGAATCGGCGGTGCGCCCCGGGCCGGGGAGAAGACCCGGCGCCCGGAACGTCACTCGAGGGGAACCTGCACGTAGAACACGCTGCCCCGGTCGGGCTCGCTTTCCAACCATATTTTTCCGTGGTGCCCATTTTCGATTATCTGTCGGCAAATGGCGAGGCTGAGGCCGGTGCCGGCGGTATGGTGCTTCACCTTCTCCAATATCTCGAAATCGGCGAAAATCCGGTTCATGTTTTCGGGCGAGATGCCGCAGCCGCTGTCGCGTACCGACAGGAGCAGGCTGGGGACGGCGGAACCGGGCAGGGGATCGGCCTTGCGGGTGGCGATGGTTATCTTGCCGCCGGGAGCGGTGAACTTGACGGCGTTCGAGACCAGGTTCGTCACCACCTGGGCGAAGCGATCCTCGATCAGGGAACATTCGCCGATGTCGTCGGCGAGATCCATTTCCAGCTCCAGGCCCTTTTCCTCCATAGCGTGGCTGAACGACATGATCACCGCGCCGATGAGCTCGTTCGGGTCCTGGCGGGTGAATTCGAAGCGCATCTTTTCGCCCCGCATGCGGGTGAGATCCAGGGCGTTGTCGATCAGTTGGCAGAGGCGCTTGCCCTCGCTGTTGATGATGCCGATGTATTCGCGCCAGTCGCCGGGCACGCCCTGGCTTTCGTCCAGCATCAGCGTTTCGGAATAGGCCATGATGGAGGTGAGCGGGGTGCGCAACTCGTGGGTGATTAGGGACAGGAAGTCGTCCTTCATGGCGTCGAGCTCGCGCAACTTCTTCACCTCCCGGGAAAGGCGCAAATCGCGGCAGATGACGATCCTGCCGTTTTGCCCGCCGCTTTCGTCGTTGCACATGGGGGAGACGGAGACGCCGATTATCTGGCCTTCCCGCCTGGGCTCCGCTCCGCCGCCGTCCGGCCCGTTCCCCGCCGGGGCCGGAAGAACGAGTTCCGCCTCCTCGGCGCCGTCGCCCCCCGACAGCTTGTCGATAAGCTCGGCCAACTCGGAGGGCAGGCAGAAGTGGTAGTCGATCCCGATGACGCGGTCGCGGCCGAGGCGCAGGGTGTTTTCGGCGGGGGGGTTGATCATCTGGACGACGTTGTTGTGATCGAGCGACAGCAACCCGATGGGGATGGACGCCACGATGTCGGCCATGGCCGCGTGGGCCTTTTCCAGACGCAGGCGGTAGTGGTGGGTATCCAGCACCGCCGCCATTTCCCGCGACAGGATGGAGAGGAGCACCTCCTGCTCCTGGGTCAGGGCGTCGGTGTCCTGTTCCCGCCAGAGCAGCATCAGGTGGTGCCGGCCGAAGGGGAGGGCGATAAGCGAGCGCAGGTACTCGCCATCCAGCGAATATTCGACCGGCACCGCCGACACCTCCTGCGAGTTCATCACCCATTGCATCAGGGAGACGTCGATGGGGAGGCTGGCCGGGCAGATCTGGCGGAGGGGGGAGAAATTCCCCTCGGCGTCGCGGTATTGGAGGCTGACGTAGGAGAAGTCGACCACCTTGATGATCAGCGTCTCCATGGCGTCGAAGGCGTTGTCGATGGAGGTGGATTTCTTGAGCGCCAGCGCCTGGCGCTGGAAGTTGACGAAATGCCTCATGGCCGTGACCGGATCCGCCAGCATGGGATTCATCCGTTGGCGGCCCAAAATTCCGGTCGGCCCGCGGGCGGAAGGGATGTCGCCGATGCCTGTTTCGTCTTCGCCGCTCATTAGCCGCTCCGCCATCCCGAGCCAAAACAACCGCCTGCCCCCGACACGATGGAAGGATAACGCAAAGCGGTTTTTTTTTCAAGCGCGGATTGGCGAATATCGCGTTCCGGCTCCGGAGAAGCGGCGGCCAGGCGCGGTCGGGAGGAGGAAAACCGGCCGGGCGGAGAGATTTTTTTGTTGACAAGGCATGGGGTTTCGCGTAAAAATCGCTTATTCTCAGGGTTTCGTTTCTGTCCGCACGGCCAGATCCGGTCAGACGCCGCTCCGGTCGGGCAGCCGCGATTTCAGCGCATCCAAGTCTTTTTTTGCAGAAGGAGACAGCTATGAAAAAACGCCCCGTTGCCCCGCTGTTTTTTTGTTTCCTGCTGGCCGCTTCAGCCGTTTGGGGCGGACAGACCACCGTCCGCTATTGGTATCATCTTGACAACCCCGACAACAAGTACCTGGAGGGCATCATCAAGGTGTTCGAGGAGAAGAATCCCGACATCAAAATCCAGGCCGAGCTCATTCCCTGGAACAACTACTACGACAGCCTTTACACCTCGATAATCGGCGGCAACGCCCCGGACGCCGGCGAGGTGAAGCTCATGGCCATGCCGCAACTGGTCGCCATGGAGGCGCTGGAACCGCTTGATCCCTACATAGCCAAATGGCCCGCCAAGGACGACATCCTGGACGATCTCTGGCCGAAAATGGTTCATGCCGACGGCAAGACCTACCTGCTGCCCCTGCACTACATCGTCTCCTATCTCTACATCAGGAAGGATCTTTTCGAGAAGTACGACGTCAAGATTCCCACCAACCGGGATGAGTTCCTCGCCGCCGCCAAGGCCCTGACCCGCGACACCGACGGCGACGGGCGCATCGACCTATATGGCTTCGGCTACCGCGGCGGCCGGGCGGGTCAGGAGCACTGGGGGGTTTTCACGCTGCCCAACGCCAAGGAAATGACCTCCGCCCAATTGCGGGATCCCTGGACCATCGACGCCAATAAATTCGTCGTCGACATGTTCCGGGTGCACAAGGTGATGCCGCCTTCGGCCCCGAACGACGCCTTCATCGAAATTATGGGCGCCTTCCGCGCCGGTCTCACCGCCATGACCATCAACCACATCGGCTCCATGCCCCAGGTGGTGGATGCGCTGGGCGACAAGGCCAGCGCCGTCAAGGTGCCGCTCTGCGGCAAGAACGGCGAGGGCTGGACCAACTTCGGCGACGAGGAAAACGCCGTCTTTTCGGCCTCGAAAAACAAGGAGGCGGCTTGGAAGTGGATATCATTCCTCGCCACCGGCGAATACAACAAGATGTGGACCGACGGCTCGGCCCAGCTCCCGGTCACCAAATCCGGCTCCCGGGCGCCGGTTCCCGAGCGCTACAAGCGCTTCATCGACGCCACCATCGAATCGTTGCCCTTCGCCTATTCCCTGCCCCTGACGCCGGCCACCCAGGAGTTCATCAACAACGTTTGGCCCATGCAGATGCAGCGCGCCATGCTGGGGGAGATACCCCCCGACGACATGCTGAAGGCCTTTGACGAGCTGTTCAACCAGTAGCCATGCCTGCTACCGGACGAACAGCTCCAACCGAGTCGCGGCGGCGGCGAGGCTTCGACGCCTTGCCCTTCGTCTTGGTCTCGCCGGCGGTGCTCGCCACGCTGGCCGTGATTTTCTATCCCATGCTCACCGCCATGGGCATGAGTTTCCACGATTACGTGGTATGGAAGCCGTCGGCCAGCAAATTCATCTGGCTGGACAATTACCTGGCCGCCCTCAAGAGCGACCTGTTCTGGACTTCCCTGAAACAGACGCTCCTCTGGATCGGCCTGACCGTCCCGGCGCAACTGCTGCTGGGGCTGGCCACCGCGCTCCTCCTGAACCGAAAGTTCGCCTGGCGCTGGCTGGCGCGGATGCTGATCATCATTCCCTGGGCGCTGCCGAGCGTGGTCATCGCCCTGATGTGGCGCTGGATTTACGACGCCAACTACGGGGCGCTGAACGAATTCCTGCTGCGGCTGAAAATCGTCGAGGCCGGCGTGCCCTGGCTCGCCACCAGCGGCACCGCCCTTTATTCCATCATCATGGTCCTGATCTGGCAGGGCTTCCCCTTTTTCGCGGTGATGCTCCTGGCCGGGCTCCAATCCATCCCCAAGGAGCTTTACGAGGCGGTGGAGGTCGACGGCGCCGGCGCCTGGGGAAGGTTCCGCCACGTCACCCTGCCCGGGCTTAAAAGCGTCCTGGTCACCGCGGTGTTGCTCCGCCTGATCTGGGTGGCCAACTCGGTGGACGTCATCTACGTCATGACCGAGGGCGGCCCCGGCACCGCTTCCCACACCCTGCCGCTTTATGCCTACGCCCTGTCGCGCAAAGCCTTGCGCTTCGGTTCCGCCTCGGCCATCGCCGTTCTTTTCACCCTGATGCTTCTGACCCTGGTCGTCATGTATCTGCGCCGGGCCGACGAATCGGGAGGGATCATGGAATGAACCGCCTCCCGCGCGCCGCCGGAAAACCGGGCGAGGTCCGGAGTCCCGCGATTCGCTTTCTCACCTTGCACCTGCCCTTGCTGCTGATCGTCTTTTTCGCCGTGGCGCCCTATGCCTGGATGTTCCTGACCTCGATCACCCCAAGCGTGGAAATCAGCCGCATGCGGGTGTTTGTCGGTTCGCCCACCCTCGACCACTACATAAAGCTGTTCACCCGGGTGGAATTTTTCACCAACATGGCCAACAGCCTTGTGGTGGCCGCCGGGTCGATGGCGATCGGCCTGACCCTGTCCGTGACCGCCGCCTACGCCTTTTCCCGCTTCCGCTTTTTCGGCCGCCGCTTCCTCATGAAGCAGTTCCTGGTCGTGAACATGTTCCCCATCGTCCTTCTGCTCATACCTTTGTTCATCCTGATGCGCCAGGTCGGGCTTATCGACAGTTGCTACGCCGTCATCATCGCCCACTCCACCTTCGCCATCCCCTTTTCCACCTGGATGATGACCGGCTACATGAACGCGATCCCGATGGAATTGGACGAGGCCGCCCTCATGGACGGCTGCACCCGCCCGGGCACGTTGATCCGGATCATCCTGCCCCTTTGCGTCCCCGGACTGGTCGCCACCGGCATTTACCTTTTCATCACCTCGTGGAACGAATACCTGTACGCCGCCACGCTGGCCGGCGGGCAGTTCAAGACCATCACCACGGCCATCCAGTCGTTGATCGGCGAATACGAAATCGAGTGGGGCCTGCTCACCGCCGGTGGCTTCATCGGCTCGTTGCCCGCCACCGTTCTCTTCCTGATTGTCCAGCGGCGGCTGGTCGGCGGGCTGACTCAGGGAGCGGTCAAGGGCTGAGGCGGGGCCGTGCGCGCTACCGTTTTTCCGCCGGCGGGGCGGCTGTTGACATTTGCCCCGGACAAGGTTATCCTGTCGGGTACCGGGGCAAGACGCCCTTGGGAAAGGGGCCGGCATTGCTGGGTAAAAAGGGTTGGCTCGTCGCCGCGGCGCTGTTTATCGCTTCCGTGTTTCTGACCGGGCAGGCCAGATTGGCGCTTGACGCCATAACCGAACCGTTCCGGGACGACTTCCGCGAAATGTCCTATCTTCCCCGGGGCGACGCCCTGAAAATCATCGCCTGCGGCTTCAACGCCCCCCTGGCCGACGCCCTGTTCATCAAAAGCCTCATCTATTACGCCGAGTCCTTCCGGGCCAAGACGGACAAAACGGCCCGGAGGGCATACGTTCACCCTCTTTTCGACGTCATCACCGATCTCAGTCCCCGTTTCACCCGGGCTTTCCAGATTGGCTCCATGCTGCTTAGTTCCACCCCTTCCCTCGCGAACAGTCTCGAGGCCTGCCGGCTTCTTGACAAGGGGGTCGGGATCGTCAAGGACGAGGAAACCAGGGGCCGCCCCATCGTCCCCGACCCGAGATGGCTTTACCACACCCTCCTCGCCAATATTTATGAGGTCAATGTCCAGACCCGTCGCCGCCGGGAGGGCGATATCGACGGGGCGCTGGAGGCCAGGCGGCAGGCGATGCTGGAATATCGCCGGGCCGCCGCCTCGCCAGGCGTTCCGGACTATGTGCGCGAGGCCGCGGCCGGCTTCATCCGGGTTTACGAGGGAGGCGGCAAAGTCGAGGACTCCATGCTCGCCGTCCTCGCAGTTTGGCGGGAGTTTCATGAACAGGCCGAAAGGCGCGGCGACAAGGATGTCCAAAAGGACATGGAGGAGCGCATCGCCGAGGCGGAGGAATACATCCAGGACATACGCCTGACCCGCGCCATCGAGGCCGATTTGTCGTCGAGAGGGAAAAAATACCTGGAGAACCGGGGCGCCACCCCCGGGTCGCCGGAGGATTTGCGGCGGGCCGGCCTGATTCCCGGCTTGCCGATCACGCCGCTCGACAACGAGGACGGGCCGGACGTCTGGCTGGCCCTGCCGGACGGCAGCTTCCGCAGTTCGCGGCTGGCCGCCATGGAGACCCAACAGCAGCTTGATTTGCTGCAAAGCGCGAATATCGCCTGGAACCGCGATCATGGATTGGAAAAGACGCCTCCCAGTCTGGAAGCGCTGGCGGAAAAACGTTACATCGATAAAATCCCCGAGCCGCCCCTGAAACTGCTGGGACAGACTTACTCCTTCGAGCAGGGGAGGTTTGTAAGCCGCATGCCCGAAGGCCCGGAACCTCCGCCGGAGCTGAAAGCCGGCTGATGGCAAACCGCAAGGACGCCGCCCCCCGTCATCTCCTGGCCCTGGAAAGCTCCACGCCCGAGGGAGGCGTCGCCTTGCTCCGCGAGGGGGAACTTATCGGCAGCGCCCGGCTTTCCGGCGGATTGCGCCACGGCCGTGAGCTCCTGCCCGCCGCTTCCGCCATCCTGGAGCGGGCCGGCCTGGCGCCGGCCTCCCTGTGGGCCGTGGCGGTCTCGGCCGGCCCCGGCTCCTATACCGGCCTCAGGGTCGGGGTGATGGCGGCCAAGGCCCTGGCCTATGGAACCGGCTGCCGGCTCATCGCGGTTTCCAGCCTGGCCGCCTTGGCCGCCTCCCTCCAGGAAGACGGCGTCGCGGCGATGGCGGCGCAGGATGCGCGGCGGGACGAGGTCTATGCCGGGTTATACCGGTTGGAAAACGGCGACGCCTCGCCCCTGGCCGCCGACGCCGCCATGACTCCCGAGGAGGCGCGGGACATCCTGGCCCGCCGGCTGGACAAAGGGGAGGGGACCCGCCTGATCGGTTCCGGGTTCTCCTCCTATCCCGGATTGTTCCGGGATCTGGGCGGCGCGGCGGCGGCGGAGGGCCGGGTGGATCCGGCCGCCACGGCCCGGTTGGGCTGGCGGCGGCTGTTGCGCGGAGAGGCGGACGATCCCATGCGGCTCCAGCCGATCTACCTCAGGCGGGACGCCGGCGCCGATTGGGCCCGGGACAGGCTGATCGGCTGACGCGATTCCCTCCCCCATAAAAGCGATCCCGTCCGCGAAGACGGGATCCTGGGTTTTGCGGGCCGCCCGGCGCCCTAAGGGGCGGGCGGATTCAGCATTCGGGTTCGGCCGGAACCTTGACCCGTTTCACCACTTGCTTTTCAATGGTCTTGTAGGTTTTGACCGCCCTTTTTCGCAGCACCGTCTCGGTCTCCACCTTAGGTTCCATAACCTTGACGGTCTTGACGGCGGTTTCGTAGACATACTTGGGAGTGCGCAGCATCCTGGTTTCCGGAACCTCCCGCACCACCTTCCGGGTCTTGACGACCGGATACTGGACCGGGCACTTGACGTCGACGGTGTACTCCTCCTCGATCATGACCCTCCTTTCGACCGGGACGGCGACGGTGCGGCGGACGTCTGTCCACACCTTGCGCGTCGAGCAGGTGGCTGGATCGTAGACTTCCTCGCACACCTTGTCCACCACGGTCTTCTCCACCTCCTCGCAGACGATCCGCGGCACCCTGCGGACGCGGACCTCGGGGCGGATTTCGTAGCGGGTTTCATTGACCGTGTAGCTCTCGCATTCCACCACCTTTCTGGTGGTCTTAACCTCGCATTCCTCGTATATCCATTTGCCGACCCTGATCTCGACCTGCTTCTCGACCGGGCACATGCGAGTGATCTTGACTTCGCAGGGCTCCTCAATGTATTCGGTGACCGGCACCCGGATCCGGACCGTCTCGCACACCTCCGCCCATTTTTCCCTCGGCGGCGCCTGGCAGTTCTCCGCCCCCCATAGCGGGGCGGCGAAAAACGCCGCCAACCAGCCGCAGACGAACATCCGCATTGGCATCTCCTTCCCTCGCGCTAGACAAACATGGACTTATTCCACATTTTATGGACATGGAGTCTCCCGATAACATCCAAAAGAATGGAACGGCGACGGCCGGAAAACGCGGCCTACGATTTCAGCAGCCGCATGGCCAGCTGGTAATACCTGGCGTCCCCGGAAAAGCCCTTGGCGCGGCAGAGGCCGAACATGTCCTCGATATGCAGTTCCGGCCCGCGGCCGGTGACCAGGGACAGTTTCGCCAGACAGTCGGGACAGAGAGCCAGGGTTTTGGCGTCGCTTTCCCGGATGTTGCCGGTACCGTTCATCAGGCAATTGAACCGGGAACAGTGCTTCAGGCCGAAAGTGTGGGTCGCCTCATGGAGGGCCAGCTTGGTCAGCCGAAGCAGGTTGCGGCCCCGGTCGGCCCGGGAGCGGTCGAGAATCATGGCGGTGGACACGACCGCCGTCCCGGACTCGAAGGACGACCAGCCGAAGGCGCCGGCGAAGGGCCAGTTCCCGCCCGGATAAATATCCAGGTTGGTGACGGCGATCACCGAGCAGACGTCGCCCTCCACCAGCGGCCCCAGTACCAGCGCCATCAGGGCCTCGGCGTTGATCTGGCGGACGCCGCCGCCGGTCCGGAAGCATTGGGGCGGCAGACCGGCGAGCGGGATGGGGGCGGAGCAAACCGCCCGCATGCCGAAAAAGGCGGACAATGAATCCAGGATATGCCCGACGGCCCGTCTCTGGTCGGCCGGCAGATCGCCTATCGGCTGGATCACCAGCGCTCCGCTGGCGCGGCGGGAATTCCTGACGAATTGGCCGAAATCCTGTTCCGGCTCCCGCACCAGGCTTCGCCAGTCGTCGGGGCGGGGGGCGCCAAGCCGCCGGGCCAGGCGGATAAGCTGGCGCGTCCCCTGGTAAAACGGATGGCTGGCGAAAGCCGGTTCGTAAATCGGCGCGTAAGGCTCGGCCGGGTGGACGGGAAGATTCGGCGCCGCCGCCCGGCCGCCGGCTGGCGCTTTCCTTGGCGCCGGCGGGGACGCCGAACCCGGATCCCAAATCAGGATTTCGCCTTCCTTGAGCGGGGGGCGCCTTTGGGAAGTGTTCAGATTTGCCGCCCGCCCGGTCTCCCGGCGCGAATCGTCGATGCCCATCCAAGCGGACAGAACCATGCCAGTCGCCAACAAGATGGCGAACAGTACGGCGTTTCTCATATTTCCGCCCTCTCCACATATTCCCTTCAGGCGCGCCTGGACTTGCGGCCGCGCACAGGATACAATTGCCCGGTCGGCGGCGGTTTCTTTCGCGCCATATGCCGATTCGACGTTTTTCGTTTCCGCCGGCCGGCCGGCCGGCGGCCGGGAAGGCGGACCATGCCGGAATTGCCGGAAGTCGAGACCGTGGTCAGGGCCCTGGACGCGTCGCTCCGCGGCAGGATCCTGTTGGGCGCGGTTTCCCTGGGGAAACTCCGCCTGCCCCTGGACGCCGAAGCGGCGTCGCGCCGCCTTGGAGGCAGGGAAATCCTGCGGGTCAGGCGGCGGGCGAAATATATACTGATCGATTTCACCGGAAAAGGAGCGCTCCTGGCCCACCTCGGGATGACCGGGCGCTTCCGCATCGATTCGGCGGGCGAGCCGAGGCATAAACACGACCGGGCCGCCTTCCCCTTGCTGGGCGGGGACGAATTGCGCTACTCCGACGCCAGGCGCTTCGGCTTCGTCAAGCTGGTCGAACTGCCGGAGCCGGACGGCTTCCCGGCGGAGTTGGAGCGCCTAGGCCCCGAGCCCCTCTCGCGCCAATTTTCGGGCCGTACGCTTCTGGCCGGGGCCGCCGGGCGGAAAACTCCGGTGAAAGTCTTCATCATGGATCAGTGGACGGTGGTGGGGGTGGGGAACATTTACGCCAGCGAGGCGCTCCACGCGGCCGGAATCGATCCCGCCCGGCCGGCCGCGGCCCTTGCGCCGGACGAATGGGCGCGGCTGGCGGCTGAAATCAAGGCTGTCCTGCGGCGGGCGATTAAACAGGGCGGCAGCACCATCCGCGATTACCAAACGCTGGACGGCGGCGAAGGCGGCTTCCAGCGATCCCTTCGCGTCTACGGCAAGGCCGGCGGGATTTGCCCCCGTTGCGGCGGAAGCGTCAAATCGACGCGGCTGGGCGGAAGATCGACATTCTTCTGTCCGGATTGCCAAAGCTGATCCGAAGCTGCGGATTTTTGGAGGGCTTGCGATCAAACGGGGCGGCCTTCTTCTAAAAACAACCGCCGTTTTTCTCCTGGCCCTGGCTCGGCCGGGAGGGCTGCCGGCGGCCGACGGAGCCGCGCCAAGACGGGAAGCCATTCTCCGCGAGCTGGCCTCGTTCGCCCCTTCCGGCTTTTCCGGCGGCGGGATCTGGATGCTGTCGGCCTGGGACAGCGACGCCGGCCTGGAGGCGCTGATTCCCTTGTCGGCGGCCGGCGGGGGCAACGCCGCCGCCGTCTTCAGCCGGCTGGAGGAGCTTTACCCGGCGGAAAAGGACGCCCTCGCCAATGGCGGCGAGGACAGTTTGGGAGCGCTGGAACTCCTCGAGGCGGCCGAGATGGCCGAATGTCGGCTGGCGCCGGATTATTATCCCGAGTTTGACCGGATCACGGCCAGGCAGCCGGACTTCGCGGTGTTGCGGAGCTATCTGGAGGCGTTGCGGCGGCGCTCGGCCCGGGCCGAGCGCGAGGGCCGGCCGGCCGAGGCCGAGAGGGCGATCCGGGCCGCCCTGCTTTGCGGCCGGCACCTTACCCGCGACAAGTCAAGCCTGATCGTCTACATCGCCGGACTGGTCTACAAGCTGCGGGGCGCCCAGGACTACCAGGCGTTTCTACTCCGGACCGGGCGGCCGGAACAAGCCCGGGCGGCCGGCGCCTATGCCGCGTCGCTTGGGCAATTGCTGCATTTCTTCCATTGGAAGGCCAATACGGCTCTCGGGGAGATGGAGGGCTTCGCCTGCCTCCCGTCCGCCGTCCGCATCGCCCGGGAGGACGCCGAGGTCTGCTGGCGCAAGGAGGCGCTCCTGAAGTTGGGCATCCTCCGCCACGGGGTGGTTGGCAAGGACGGCAAAAGCGTCGACCGCCATCCCCGGCTTGAGCGGGAGGCGGAAAAGGCGCTGTCGCTGGCGGCGGAGACGGATGCGGATCCGGGCGTGCGCCGCCTGGCGGTATGGGCCGCCCTGAACGTCAGGCCGGAAATGTACGAAACGCTGGCGCACAAGTTTCCGGAGGGGGAGTGAGACGGGGCAGCGGCTCCCGTCGCGGCGCAACCGCGGCATATGGCGCGCAAGCCGGGGAACGATATAATAAATCCACGGTTATGATTGACGCTGGAATCGACTCGGGAAAAATTATCATGGCGTCCGCGACCTTGTTGGAGAATCGGCTTTTTGAGCAAAACTACTTTTCCGCGAAACTGGCCGGCTCATTGCCGGAGGTGTCCGGCCTGGATGACGCGCTCAAACTATGCCAGGGATTGTTCAAGGACAACCCCGGCCTGGACAGTTATCAGGAAAAGCAGCTTGAGGACAAAATAATAAAACCCATCCTCGAAGCCCTGGGCTGGTTCATTTGGCCCAAGGATGTCAAAATAATATCCGGCTCACGGGAGGAAATCGACTACGCGCTTTTTGCCGATCCGCATAAATTCGCCGCCTATAAAAAGTTGACCAGGGAGCGGCGCTACGCTAATTTCACCGGCATCAGCGTCCTGGTCGAATCCAAGAAGGCGTCGCAGCCCCTTGACACCAGGAAAGCCGCCAGGGAGGACAATCCCTATTTCCAGCTTCTCAATTATCTGCAAACATCCAGGGTGAACCACGGCTTCCTGACCAATGGCCGGCAGTGGTGGTTCCTGGACAACTCGCTGGCGGCGGCGGAAAAGCGCTACCTGGCCTTTTACCTTGACGCCATCCTGGCGGAAAACGCCGCCAGGGAATTTTCGCTTTTCTGGCGGTTTTTCAATGTAAAAAATTTTACCCCGGCTGAAGGGAAGGCGCCCCCTCCCGTCAGTAGGGCGGCCGAGGAAGATCTCCGCCAACGCGTACGCGTGGAAGACGACATCAAGACGCTGATTTACGGCGACGATGGCCGCGATTCCATCTTCGAGGACATTGGCCGGGCCATTTTCGAGGCGACCGGCTCCGATGCCGGGCCGGACAATTTGCGGCAAATTTTTGAAAACAGCCTTTACCTGATTTTCCGCCTGATCTTCATCGCCTATTTTGAATCCCGCCACCGCCGGCTGCTGGAAAGCCACGAAAATTATCCCGCCGTGGCCTTGTGGCGGATTTACGCCGATTTGCGGAAAAAGCGGGGCATGAAATACACCGGTTGGTACCATCTTAAACGCTTGTTCCATATCCTGGACAAGGGTGAGCCAGCCCTTTCCGTGCCGCTATTGAACGGCGGACTTTTCAATCCCGGCAAAGCCCCGCTGCTAAACGATCCCGGGGTTATCGGCGATCAGGCCCTTTATGGCGTTCTGGAGCGGCTGCTGTGCGACGCCGACGGCAACCAGCGCGACTTTTCAGCCCTTTCGGTGGTCCATCTGGGCACGATTTATGAGGGATTGCTGGAATTTGAATTCCGCGTGGCCGAGGAGGCCCTGAAATACATTTACGCCCATACCCGGGACGGCGGCCTGGAAGGATATTTCGACGCCTACGATCTAGCTGATCTGAAAATAAAAACCCCAAAGGGCAAGCCTGGGCCGAAGGTGTTGCGAAGCCTGGACCGGGGCGCGTTCTACCTGGTCAGCGCCAAGAACAACCGCAAGGTCGGCGGCAATTTCTATACCCCGGAGGCGCTGGCGCGGCCATTGGCGGAACGGGCGGTGGAGCAGCAGCTTGGCGGCTCTTTCAAGGCCGGCCGCTCCATCCTGGAAATGCGAGTGCTGGACAACGCCTGCGGCAGCGGCCATCTATTGATCGAGGTCCTGAATGTCCTGACCCTGAAGGCCCAAAGCCGGCTGGCGTCCGATGCGGCCCTGGTCCGGACCCTGGCCGCCGAGCGGGCCAGGATCGAGGACAATTTGCGTAACTTGGGCTTGGAACCGGACAAGGCCGGGTTGGATGAATTTGCGCTTTTGAAGCGCATACTGTTGAAAAAGGTCGTCTACGGCGTTGATTCATCCCCCTTTGCCGTCGAATTGGCCCAGTTGGCCCTGTGGATAGAAACCTTCATTTTCGGTACCCCGCTATCCTTTGTCGAGCACCACCTCAAGTGCGGCAACAGCCTGATCGGCGCAAGCCTTGAAACCGCCGAGAACAGGCTGGCCGAGGCGAATCCGCTTTTCAGCCGGTCCATCCGGGCCAGCCTGCGGGAATTGAAGGCGGAGCTGGCTGGTTTAAGCGTACTCAATGACGCCACCCAGGCGGATGTGGAAGCGTCCAAACAGAAATATCACGACGAAATAGGCCCGAGGCTGGAGCGTCTCAATTGGTATCTTGACGTCGTTAACCACCTGGCTGTTTCAAGCCTTGATCCCGGCCGGAGAAGGCAACCGCCGCCCCTGGAACATTTGGCGATGGAAAAAAGGGAAGCGGCGGCCCCGGGTTATCCGGAGCTGGTCGACGAAATGCGGGCCAGATACGGGTTTTTCAACTGGGAAGTGGAATTCCCCGAGGCTTTCGTCGAGGCGGAGGAAGGCAAGGCCGGCTTCAACCTCATTATCGGCAATCCGCCGTGGGACAAGACCAAATTCGAGGAGCCGCTGTTTTTCGCCCAATACCGTTCCAATTACCGGAGTCTCGGCAACTCGGCCAAGAAAAAACTGGCCGCCGATTTGCTCGCCAAACCCCACATCAAGGCCAAATACGAGCGCGAGCGGAAGTACGCCAGGCTGACCAACGAATATTTCAAGATCCACTATCCCTTGAACCAAGGGTCCGGCGACGGCAATCTCTTCCGGTTTTTCGTCGAACGCAATTTACGGCTGCTGGCCAAGGGCGGCAGCCTGAATTATGTGCTGCCCACGGGTCTTTTGACCGAGGACGGTTCCACCGTCCTGCGGCGGCATATTTTGGAAAACTTCAAAGTGAATTACTTTGACGGCTTTGAAAACCGCGAAAAGGTTTTCCCGGGAGTCGACAGCCGCTATAAATTCGGGCTTATCCAAATTGAAAACCGGAAAGACCCGAAACAGCGGGCCAAAACCCGTTTCATGCTTACCGATCCGGCTGTGCTGGCCGGCGACGCCGGCGTTTTCGACTATGGCCTTGATGATCTTAAAAGCATTTCCCCGGATCATTGGGCCTATATGGAGGCGGCCGGCGGCCGGAAGGATTTGGATCTGCTTAAACGCATGTATGACCTGTTCCGGCCGCTCGACCCGGCTTGGCTTGATTTTAGGAACGAGTTGCACGCCACCAATGACAAGGGCATTTTCCGGGAAAAAAGAGCCAAGGGCGATTTGCCCCTGTACAAGGGGGCCGGCATCTGGCAATATCACGCGGCTTACGCCAAGCCGGAGTATTGGCTTGATCCCCGGGAATTCGACGCGCATCTTCGCGACAGCGAAATAAACCGCCTGATCGCCGATGTCCGACCAACCATAAAAACCGCCAACCCCAATCAGGCCAACGCGCAAACGGTTTTGGACGCGCTGGGATTGAAAACAAGGGAAGATCTGGGCCGGTTCATCCGGCCGGATCGCAACTATATCCGCCTTGGCTTCCGTATGATTTCCAGCAATACGAACGAGAGGACCCTGGTGGCCTCCCTGTTGCCGCGCCATGTCGGAGCCCAAAACAGCCTGTACTTGTCAATACCCAAGAAATACGTTTTGTCCCGGGATTTCAAAAGCATCGAATGCCATGAAACATCCCTGGCCAAACTCCTGTTCGCCCAGGCCATGCTCAACGCCTTGCCGGTTGACTGGCTCATC
>JAISYD010000202.1 GCA_031270145.1 Planctomycetota bacterium | reverse complement strand
TTTCTGGCATGGCGACCTCCTTTTACAAGGCGTTCGTTCAACACCAAGTAAAGGAATCGCCATGCCGCTTTTCAACTTATTTCGGATGATTCCGACTGCAAAATTTCCAAAAGTCCACTGGGCGCGGAAATAAAATAAACGGGGGTTTCTTGAACAGGGGTTTCTTGCGGTCCGCCGCGGCCGATGTTGTACTCCCCCCGGTGGTTTGGTTTTCCGGATGGACGCATACTTATGATCAGCATTCTTGTGATCGCTCCCTACCAGGAATTCGCGGATCGATTCCGCGAGGTTTTCGCCGCGCGGGCGAACGAGGTGGTGCAGGACAACGAGGCCCCCCGATACTCCTTCGACGTGGTTGTCAGTTACGATCAGGACAGGATCAAGGCCATGCGGCTGGACGCCGATGTGGTCATCGCCCGGGGATATTCGGCCAAGTTGCTGAAGCGGGGCGGCGTGCCGGTGGTGGAGGTGCCGGTGCTTCCCAACGACATCATCCGCTGCCTCCGCCGGATAAAGGAAAAGTACGGGCGAAGGAAGGTCATGTTTCTCGCCTCCCCCAGCCTGACCCTGCACTCCGAATCCCTGGCCGAGATTCTGGATTGGGAGATAGATGTGGTCGACCTGCCGTCAAGCATGGCCGGCGAAGTCGAGGCCGCCTTCGCCAAGATCGGGGATCGCGACTGCGTCGTCATCGGCGGCCAACCCGTGTGCGCCGCGGCCGAAAGACTCGGCTACCCCCACCTCATCGTCGAGTCCGGGCCGGAAGCCATGCGGGCGGCCCTCGCCGAGGCCAAGCGCATCGGCTACATTCGCCGCAAGGAGCGGGAAAAGGCCCAGAGCTTCAAGACTATCCTCGACTGCAACGCCGATGGCATCATCGCCCTGGATCGGAAGGGGCGCTTCACCTCCCTCAACGCCATGGCGGAGAAAATTCTCGGCCTCTCCGCCGGCGAGGCCATGGGCAAAAGCCTCTCCGACTACCATCCGGACGCGGAAATATGCGGCTTCCTGGCCGCGACGCCCCACTGTTCCGACGAGGTGGTCCGCCTGTACGACGTGCCGCTGGCCGTGAACAAAACCCAGATTTTCCTGGGCGGGGAACGCATCGGTTCGGTCGTCACCCTGCAATACGTGACCAAGATCCAGAATTCGGAAAAGAAAATCCGCGGCAAGATCGCGGAGCGCGGCCTGGTGGCGAGGCATTCCTTCGCCGACATCCTGGGGAACGGCCCAGCCATCCGCCGCGCCATCGCGACCGCCCGCAAGTACAGCGCGGCCGACGCCGGCGTCCTGATTTCCGGGCAGAGCGGGACGGGAAAGGAACTCTTCGCCCAGAGCATCCACAACGAGAGCCGCCAACGGCAGTTCCCCTTTCTCGCCATCAACTGCGCCGCCATCCCCGAGTCGCTCCTGGAAAGCGAGCTGTTCGGCTATGTCGAGGGCGCCTTCACCGGCGCGAGCAGGGGCGGCAAGCCGGGCCTCATCGAACTGGCGCATCGGGGCACCCTGTTCCTGGACGAAATCGGGGAGATGCCCATGCGCCTGCAGGGCCGCCTTCTCCGGGTTCTGCAGGAGAAGGAGATAATGCGTCTTGGGAGCGACAAGGTGACCCATGTCTCCATCCGGGTCATTTCCGCCACCAACAAGGAGCTCCTCGCCTTGGTGGAGGAGGAAAAATTCAGCGAGGACCTCTACTACCGGCTCGCCGTCCTGAATCTCCGCCTGCCTTCCCTTGACGAACGCCGGGAGGATATCCCCGGCTTGGCCCGGCATTTTCTCGAATCCTACGCCGCCGGAAAAGGGGCGAGGCTGGAAATCGATTCCCGGGCCATGGCCCGCCTCTGCGTCCTTCCCTGGCCGGGGAACATCCGCGAATTGCGGAACACCTGCGAACAGTTGGCGGTTCTTAGCGAAAACGGGCGTATCGGCCTGGAAAATGTCGAACAAATCGCCGCGGAAAAGCTGGCCCGGAGCCGCGCCGATCCCGAAGCCGCCTCCGGGGCGCCGCCCTCCCCGACCCGGGAAAGCGTGGACGTCCTTCTTAAGGACGGCTATACCCGACGGGAAATAGCCCGGCAATTCGGGATCAGCCGCTCTACCTTGTGGAGAGCCATGCGCCAGTGGGATATGTCGCATTGACTGTATCACGCAACGTATCGCAAGACATTTTTTGCGACATTTCGCCTAGTGTTTTTACGGCAATCCCGCTAATTGCCGGATTGGACGAGATAAAACATGATTTTCTTTTATCATAATTATTTAAATTATAACGTGATGGATTTTCTTCGGCCATGATTTCGTTTTTTGGTCGGGGGTTGTCCAGCTTTTGGAATTGATTTTGCTTCTTATCCCCTGCGTGCGCCTAAAATGGTGGTTAATGACATCCTCTCATTCGAGACCTGTTCTATATTGACGGATCCCCTTCGCCTGATAGAACCATATTTCCCACCTGAATCGTAAATCATGCCGCTGGTCGTACCGGTTTGGCGGCGGCAATGCTTTCCATCGTCGATGATTGTGCGGATAGCGGCGTAGGGGCGGGGCGGTTGTTCCCGGGTTTCCCGGCGACGGGAAGCGTCTTTTCCGGGTGAAAGGATTTTACATGGCGGTGATGCGATGGTTGGACAAAAATTTCGAGTATGTGCTTCTCGCCGCGCTTCTGGCGGTGCTCACCGTGTTCTCGTTTTTGAACGTGATACTCCGGTATGGGTTCAACAGTTCCATCGTGTGGTCCGACGAGGTATGCCGGTATTCGTTGGTGCTTTCGGGTTTTTTCAGCATACCCTGCTGGCTGCGCCACAAAACCGGGCTGCGCGTCGACGCGTTCCTGCCACTTTTCCCCGAAAAGCTCAGGATCATTTTTGATTGGGGCGCCAGCCTCCTGATGCTGGCCCTTTTTTCGTATTTGACCTATGGAATATGGCTGGTGACAAGGCATTCGCTACGCATCAACCTGCTCAGTCCCACCCTCCGTTTCCCGCTTGCATACCTCTATGGCGTCATCGCGTTGGCCTTCGTTCTGTCCTGTACGCGCCTGCTTCAGGCCCTGGCGCAACAGATCCGGCGGGGGACGGCTGCGTCCGGCGACGCGGCCGTCGAGGGAGGGGGCCAATAATGAACATGTTGCTGTTCTTTCTTATTATGGCGATACTCCTAGTCGTCGGCCTTCCAGTAGCCGCCGTGTTCGCGACAATGGCCATCCTGCCCAAGCTGCTGAACCCGGCTTTCGTCTACGACATCGCCGCCGTGGTCAGGAGCATGATCAACGGCCTGGACTCCTTCGTCATACTGGCCGTCCCGCTGTTCATGGTATCCGGCATGATCATGGCCAGGGGGGGGTTGTCGGAAAGGCTGTTTAATTTCTTCGCCTACTTCATCGGCGACAAGACGGCGGGATTTCCCTGCGCCGTGGTAATCACCTGCATGTTCTACGCCGCCATCTCCGGTTCCTCTCCCGCCACCGTGTCGGCGGTGGGCGCGATGACCATCCCATTTTTGGTTGGCCTCGGCTACGACCGGACCTTCGCCGCCTCCATCGTCACCGTTGCGGGCGGCTTGGGGGTAATCATCCCGCCAAGCATCTCCTACATCGTCTTCGCCTCGCTTACCAATGCGTCGCCGGCCAAGCTTTTCATCGCCGGTACGCTGCCGGGCATCCTCATCGGCATATGTCTCATGCTGTACTGCTATATACACTGCCGTTGCCACGGGGAAGACCGGGAGAGGCTGGAGAAAAACTACCGTACCATCCGCGCCAATGGCTTTCTTCCCCTGCTACGCAAGAGTTTCTGGGCGTTGTTGACCCCGATCATCATCCTCGGCAGCATCTACGGCGGTATCGCCTCCCCGACCGAGGCGGCGGTCATCTCCGTTTTCTACGGACTCTTCGTTTGCATAGCCATCTACCGGAGCATCGGGTTCAGCGATCTCGGGACCATCTTCGTCGACGGCGCCAAGACCTACATCAACATCCTTTTCATCATCGCCGCCGCCGCCGCCTTCGCCCGCAGCATGACCCTGCTCCGTTATCCGCAGGACATCAGCGCCATGGTACTGGGCGCCATTTCCAACAAGTATCTGATACTCATTCTGGCGAACGTCCTCATGCTGATCTGCGGCATGATCATCGACAATATCCCCAATATCATCATCCTCACGCCCATCCTCATGCCCATCATGACGGCGGTGGGGGTGGATCCCATCCATTTCGGCATTTTCATGACCGTCAATCTGGCCATAGGCATGGTAACGCCGCCCATGGGCATAAACCTGTTCGTGGCCAGCGGCATGACCGGAATTCCCATGCTCAAGCTGGCGCGCGCGTGCGTACCGTTCCTGTTAGCCTTCCTGATTTCGCTCGCCTTGATAACGTTTATCCCGGATCTGAGCCTGTGGCTGCCCCGGGTTCTGTCGTGACAACCCTATTTTCCAAGGAGAACACCATGTCGGGAAAACCATTACGCTTCCTGTGCCTGTACCTGGTTTTGACGCTGTCCGTGGCCGCCCGGTCCCTGGCCGGCGGCATAACCGAATCCTACAACTGGATAGCCGGCACCGATGTCGCCGACACCACCATCAACTACATGATAATGACGAAATTCGCCGAGTTGATCAAGGAAAGAAGCGGCGGCAAGATCAACGTTGAAATCTACTTCGGCGGCCAACTCGGCAATACGAGCGAGGTGACGCAGGGCGTCGTCACCGGGACCATCCAAATCGGCTCGGGCATGACCGGGGGGCTGATCGACTTCGTCCCGCAGAACGCCATCTTCGATCTGCCTAACCTTTTCCCCAACGTAGACGTCCTGCGGAAAACCCTCGCCGGCGACTTTCTCCAGACCATCAACGAATTCAACCGTGAAGGCGGCCTGACCATGCTGTGCTACGCCGACGCCGGCTTCCGGCAACTGTCCAGCAACAAGGTGGTGCGTTCTCTGAAGGATTTGGCCGGGCAGAAGATCCGCGTCATGCCCAACCCCTACCATGTCGCCTACTGGACCGCCCTCGGGGCCAATCCGGTGGCCATGGATTTCAGCGAGGTGTTCATGGGCTTGCAGCAAGGGACCATTGACGGCCAGGAAAACCCCTACATGAACATCGTCGCCAACAACATGCACGAGGCCCAGAAGTACATTATCGAAACCAACCATCTAGGCCACACCATCACCTTCTTCATGAATGACGACTTGTACCAAAGCCTTCCGAACGATGTCCGCGCGTTGGTCGACGAATGCGCCGCCGAAGCCCGCGCCTACGCCAACAGCAAGGCGGACCAGAGCATCAGGGCGTATAAGGAAACCTGCGTCAAGGCGGGTTGCGAGATCATCATTCTCTCGCCCGAGGTTTTGAAGGAATTCCAGGATAAGGCGGGCGTGGTCTACGACATGGCCCGCAAGAACGTCGGCGATGATCTTATCGACGGCATCCTGGCGCGGGTGGCCGAAGCGTCGAAGTGAGGCGCTTTATGTTCATGCCGCGCCGTCATTGACTGAATACTGGCCCATCTACGCATCAATAACGTAACTTCTTCCTCGCAACTTTGGGCCGTCGTCCGGAGGGGAGCCTCATTCGCCGGAGGCGGGCGTGGGGTCCGTAGCATCCGCGCAATCATGAAAGTCGCAAGCCCGGGGCAGGCCGGGAACGATTTGGCGGGATCCCGCGGCGCCGCCCGGGCGGGCGCATGGATTTCTCCCAATCCCGGAATCAATTTGCCGAAACCCTTTTCACAAGGAGCCGACGAATGGCGAATCCGACCCCCAAGGTTGTCGACATGCGGGTTGTCCCCGTCGCGGGGTACGACAGCATGCTTCTGTCCATCAGCGGGGCGCATTCCCCCTGGTTCACCCGCAACCTGGTCATCCTCAGGGACAGCGCCGGCAACACCGGGGTTGGCGAGGT
>JAISYD010000186.1 GCA_031270145.1 Planctomycetota bacterium | reverse complement strand
CTTGCTGTTGCCGCTGGGCGCCGCGCTGATTGGGATCGGGGCCGCCGTCGAGAGCGGCGATCTGGACAAGGACAAGGCCAAGATGGCGATCCAGATCACCATCGCCGCCGCCATGCTGGTGGCCAGCATCGCCGGCATGGTCGCCTCCGGCGGGGCCGCCGCCGTCAACATGGTCGCCAAGGTCATCGGCATCGTGGCGCAGGTGACCGGCGCATTGGCCTCGATTGGCGGCGGGGCGGCCGGCATCGCCCAGGCCGTCTACAGCAAGGACGCCGCCGACGCCCAGGCCGACCAGAAGGAGATTCAGGCTTGGCTCGCCAAGCTCCAGGCCGCGCTTTCCGAGGAAATGGACAAGCTCCAGGAGATTATCGACAAGATGAACTCCGGCGTCGGCGACGTGAGCGAACTGTTGGCTGACATCGCCAAATCCAACCAAACCGTCATTTCCCACATGGGCGCCTAGGGGCGGAAAGGACAAGCCATGAGTGAAGTCAATTTCAATGTCGGCGGCTACAGATACAGCTATGACGAGGCCGCCCTGCGGTCTTCGCTGGCGGCCAAGGGCTTGGACGCCCCCCGGGTGGAGGCGGTCCTGACCGAGATCCAGACCGGCGACCTGACCAGCCTGGAATCCCTGGGCCTGGGAAACATGGTCAATAGGACGGCCCTGGACCTGGATCCGCCGGGCGCCTACGGCGAGTTCGACCTGCTGAAGGTGATGCGGGCCCTGCACGAGGCGTCAAAGGAGCTTCGCCAAGCCAACCGGGAGATGCGCCACGCCGAGCGCGACATGGCGATGTCCGAGGCTCTGAACGCGGCCGGTAAGATCCGCGACTCCGCCATGTTCAATTTCATTTTCGGGGTGGTGTCGGGGGCCATAAACATCGGCATGGGCCTGGTCAGCGTCGGCATGTCGGCGAAGCAGGGGATGAACATGAAGGGCCCGGCGGCGGAGATGAAGACCGCCAACGTCGAGATGAAGCAGGTCAAGGCGGATGTGAGACTGTCCCAGAAGCAGGTGGAGCTCCGGGCGGCCAAGTTGGAGGTTGCGGTCAAGCAGCAGGCCAAGGTCGATGCCCAGGCAAAAGTCGACAATTCGCAGACCAAGGTGGCCAAGCTGGAGAGTGAGCTGGAAGGCTTGAAGGCGGCCTCGCCGCCCGACCAGGCCGCCATAGACGCCAAGACGCAGGAATTGGCCGACGCCAAGACCGAGCTGACGGCCAACCAAAAGGCCCTGGAAACCGCCGACGCCGAGATAACGACGGCGGAGAACAAGGTGTCGGAGCTGGAAGTCGAGGTCAAGGACCTGGGCGTCAAGGCGGAAAAAGCCAACGCCGAGCAAATCAAGTCGCTGGAAAAGCAGATAGACGCCAAGAAGACGGAAATCGCCGATCTGAAAAAGGAGCAGGCCGCCAATCCCTCCGACGAGACCGAAGCCAAGATCACCGCGGCCGAAAAAGAGCAAACCGCCCTGGAAACCGATCTGGAGACGCGCAAGGCCCAGGTCGAGATGTACCGCAACCCCACCTCCGACCAGGCCCTGACCAGCGCGAATTCGCGGCTGAGCGAGAACCAGGCCAAGCTGATCGGGCCGGTGGGGGAGCGCCACGCCGCCGCCAAGGCGGCCTTCGAAGAGTTCATCACCAAGTCCCAGGCCGAATCCACCAAGCTCCAGGGCCTGAATTCGGCCGCCGGGGGCTTGGCGCAGGTGATTTCCGGAACCGGCAGCTACCTGGCCTCGGAGGAACAGGCCGAGGGGGCCGAGCACACCGCCGAGGCCGAAAAGGCCCGCGCCATGTCGGATGAGAGCGCCGATTTCCAGAAGTCCTGGAACGACATGCTCCAGAGCGTGCAAAGCATATTGAAGGAAATCATGCAGGCCCAGAACCAGGCCGACGCCTCGATTTACCGGAATATGTGAGGGCTGTCGCGGGGATTGAGGATAAACCCCGGGCACAAAAAACGCTTGAGCCGACGCTTTGCGGACGCCAAGCTTCGCCTGGTTCCGGAGTTGGCCGGCCGAAGCGCCGGCCAACTCCGGTTGTTGTCCGGACGCCGCGGCGCGTACGTTTGCTTGCGGCGTCCGGACAAGGCTTCCGCCAAGCCGGGAAAACCGCCGGCCGGACGGGAAAGCCCGGCCACGACTTCCCCGCCGCGGGAGCTCCGGAGCTTCCGGCGGGAACGGTACGAGCGGCATCGCCAAAAGGAGCCACGCATGACTACCTACGCCTTGATCCAGGAATTCATCCAATCAGGCCGGGGCGCCGGTTTCACTAGATTGGACGGGGAGGGACATGGCGTTTTCCTCCCCGGTCCGGATATGCCGGTGCATATCTTCGCCGACGCGGAGGATCGGGAGGACGGCGGCAATTTGCTTCTCTACATACCCGTTTTATCGCTGGTGGGAGCTCAGGCAAGCGTGGAAATCGCCTTTCTCTGGCGTTTGGCGGCCCGGAACCAGGTGGGCGCCATGCCGGCCGGTTACAGCCTTTTCGCCGATCCCGGCGAGCGCTCCATATTCCTGGGCGGACAATTTCCTCCCGCCGGATTGGACGCGACGGCCTTTGCGATGTTGGTGGAGGAATTCATCGCCTATGCCGGGGAAATCCGGCTTGAGCTGATCCAGGACCTTGAGAACGCGGCCGGCGGGCAAACGCCTCCGGCGGGGCGGGAGGCGCCGCCGGCCTCCGGTTGGGACGATGGTTTCAATGGGCTGGCCGGGCGCGTTGATTATATTAAGGGCTGATATTCGGGAGCATCGCATGGACTTTGCCATACAAAGTGGAAATGCCGACATCGCCTTGCCCGCCAGGGAGGGGACAATGGCCGGCCAGCGGGCGAACCTCCCGGCGGACGAATTGTCGCAAAGGATAAGTTCAGCCTACCGCCAGGCGCGGGTCAGGCCGGCGCCCCCGCCCGTTTCCCGGCCGCTTAACCCGGCTTTGGCGGAACAGTTGCGCCTGGACGAGGCGACTCTCATGGCCCTGGCGCCGCGGGTGGGCCCAAACGCCGCGAGCGTCGCCCAGGCGTCTCTAATCCTCAGCCGGCTGGGCAACCAGGAGATCGCCGGCGCCGACGCCCTGGATCGGCTTAGGGAACTGCGCCGCCAATTGGACGCCGGCGAGTCGGGTTTCGCCGAAAGCCTCGCCACCCTGGACGCGGTCGAGCGTTCCGTGCTGGATCAACCCCTTTTGGAATTGGCTTCCCTCGCCGGCGGAAAGGACGCCAAAGCCATTAACGCCTTCGCCAAGGCCATCGGCGAATGGCGGGAACGGCTGCGGGACGCCAAGACTTCGGGCGAGGCCCGCCAGGTCGCCGATCTTTTCCGCAATCAGGTGGCCGTCTTTGCCGAGGCCGCCCGGGACATTTCCGGCGAACAGGCGGATCGCTTGCGTCGCGACGCCGCCGACGCTTTCGCCCGGCTGGCCGGCATAGCCGGGCAAAAGGCCGCTTATCTTGAGTTGGCCGCCAAAACAGCGGCCATGGGCGGGCTGAATGACGCCGTACGCGTCGCCCTCGCGGCTAGTTTCGACTCCGGGACGGTCAAGGCAGCCATAGAGACGGCCCTGGTCGCGGCGGAAAGGGCCGGTCTTGACGTTTCCGCCGCCAAGGATGGCCTGGTCGCGGCCGGGGCCAGCCTGAATCGCGCCTCGGCCCAGGAAATACTGGCCGACCTGAAGGAAAAATTCGCCGCCGCCGGGATAAACCGGAAAGAGCTGGCGCCGGCCATCGGGGCGAACCGATCCGCCCTGGACGCCGAGAACAGCCAGTTTTCGCGCGATGACTCCGCCTTCCCCCTGGACGTCAGCCTTGACGCCGCCGAACAAGGGCTGGACGGTTTGCGGGCGGACGCGCCGGAGCGCGCCCGGGCCGAGGCGGCGCGGCTGGCGTTGGAGCATTTCGCCGCCAATCCCGGCGCTTCGGACTTCCCCCGGGAAAGTCTCGCCGAAATAAAAAACGGCCTGCTTTTGCTCGATTTGGATCCCGGTGAAATCGACCAGGCGGCGGATACGGCCGAACAGGCGCTGATCCAAACCTGTGCCCTGGACTTGCTGACGGAGAAAATCCCGACCCTGCTCCGGGCCTCCATCCGGGACGACTTCGCCTTGCCGGATGATTTTCCCGACAGCGACGCTTTCAGCGCCGCCCTGGACGGCGCCAGCGGCTTGCGCCTCTCCTTGGCGGAGGAGCCGTGGGGCGGAATATTGGCGGATTTTATCGAACAAACAACCGCCGCTTTCGCGGACGAGGTCGAGAAGATGAAGACCAGCCTGGGCGGGGTCGCCCTGGAGTTGGTCAAGGAGGCAAGGGAACTGG
>JAISYD010000277.1 GCA_031270145.1 Planctomycetota bacterium | reverse complement strand
GTCGGCAAAGGGACCCGGCAAGAAGCGGTGCGGGCGGCCATTGACGAGTTGAACGTGTTCTATCTCGACAGCGGACGGGCCTTCGAGATAGCCGAAATTTCCGGCTGTTTCCAACTCCTGAGCCGCCAGGAATACATTGAGCACATCCGACGCATCCATCCGCGGCGCGAGACGCGGGACAGCGAGCCGACCGTCCGCCTCAGCCAATCCGCCCTTGAGACGCTGGCCATCATCGCCTACCGGCAACCGGTGACCCGGGCCGATATCGAGCGCATCCGGGGGGTGGGATGCGACGCGGTCCTGCGCCTCCTTATGGAGCGCGGCACCGTCGCGGCGGTGGGTAAAAAGCTTGAGGTGGTCGGCCAGCCTCGCCTTTACGGGACCACCGTGGCATTCCTTGCCGAATTCGGCCTGGGTTCCCTCGACGAATTGCCGCTCCGGGAGGATTTCATCAGGCAACTTGCGGAAACCGATGGCCAGGCGGCGTCCATTCCGGGCCAGGATCCCAATTGACGGCTAAACGGAACGGAACAAACCTTGGAGAATGAAGCGGACGCGGCAACCGGCAAACCCCATCCTGAAACAGGCAAAACGGCGGATCGGACGCCGGCCATCTCCGAGGCCGATTTCAGGCACATCAGAGATGAGATACTGGCTGAAATGCCGGTCAGGTGGAAGACCTGGTTTTTCCATCCCGCCTGGACGGCGGCGGCGGCGGCCCTCCTCATAGCCGCCGTCCTGGTTTCATCCTTGTCCCGCCGGGGCGGCAACAGTCCAATGCCGGAAAATCCGCCCCGTCAGCCGGCCCCGCCGCCGGCGCGCCGGGATCGCCTGCCGCCCTCCCGGCCAAACGTTTCGCCGTCCCGGACGGACTCCCCTAACCCGGCGCCGGCCATGCTGGCCGAGGCGGCGGCGGCCATAGCCCCCGCCGGGGAAAAGGCACCGGAAACAACCAGCCAGTTTCCCGCCGCCGATCCGCTGCAACTGATTGAACGTCCAAAACCGATTGACGACGACAAACTGTCCTGGGATTTGGCTGTCCTGGCCGGCTTGCAAATCGGCGGCAAGGAGTGGGACGACGCCGAACAGACCATAGCCCTGCTATCCCGCCGCCATCCGGAAAAGGCGGCGATCCTGGCCGAAATGCTGGCCGCCGGACGGAGCGCCGCCGCCCGGAAAGCGGCGAGCGGGGACAAGCCGTCCGAACCGACGCCGCCGGTTGCCGCCGAATACGGGCCAACCGGGCAGCCGTCCGCGCCGACCGCCGCCGCAAGCCAGGCGCCAACTGCCGCCCCAGGCATTGAGGCCGTCCCTCCGGCCGCCACATCCGGAGCGATTGGAACCGCCGGGACAGACGCCGCGGCCAATCCGGAGACCTTGGAAAATCCGGAGTCCGAATTTCCGGCATCCGCCCAACTGTCCGATTCGCCGGTACCGGCGGCCTTGAGCGGATCGACCGGGCCAAGCCAAGCATTGGAGACGGCGGAGACGATAAAACCGGCTGAACCGGCAAACCGAGCCGAAATCCCGGAACCGGCGGAGCCAACGTCAATGGATAAACCGGCACCGCCCATCTTCCCCGGAGAAATTCCGGAAGAGGCGGGCGCAAGCAACGCCGGCGAGCCGACGCCCCAATCCGCCCCGGCGGAAAACGGCGCAGACCTCTTAACCGACGTCTTCAGCCCGCCGGCCCGGCCGCCCGATCCGGCGCTTGACGGAATAGACGTTCCGCCTTCGCCTCAGGCGAAGCCGCTTCCCGAACCAGCGGCGAAGGCGGCGCGCCGACGCCCCTTTAGCACCGATCCCTATATCCGCGACCAGGATTATTAGAAGTTCAAGATCGGAAAACCGCTACCGGCAAATCAACGCTTTTGCGCGGCATCTGTCCGAAAACAGCCTGATCCGGCTCGAATTCTTCAATATCTCCGCGGTTCCCCTTAGCGGCCCTCCACCGCCTCGGCAATCCCCCGCATGACCAGACAAAACGCAGCCGCCCCGGGGTCCTCCAAACCCATCGTCTTTTCCCGGAACACCGCCGACTTGCCATGCTGGCTCATCCAGGGTTTGGCCGCCTCCAGCCCGGCCAAGGCGCCTTTCTCCGCTTCAGCCGCCGCCTCGGCCAAAGGCTTGCCGGCGGCGGCGGCCAGATCGGCCGCCTCGGCGGCCGGCTTGATGGCGTCCAGCACCGTCTTGTCGCCGGGCTTGGCCTTTCCCCTCTCAGCCACCCCAGCCAAAAAAGCCCGGAGGAAATCGGCCAAGTCCCGCGGGCCAAGGGCGCCGCGACCGGCTGTCGCCTTGCCGCCGCGCATGAAGCCGGTGGCCATGAGGGTACCCATGGTCGACGGGGCGTATTTGTTTATGGCCATCCCGGCCCGCATGAACAATATGCCGGGATCGGATTCAGCGACCCCCTTGGCGTCGGCGGCGGCGCCGGCAAACCCCTTCGCCATGGTGACGCCGAGATCTCCGTCGCCGATGACCTGATCCAGATCGCGCAGGCGATCCTTGTTTTGTTCCATCAGGGCGGCTATCCGCGCCAGGATCGCCAAGGCTCCTGGACAATCGATCGCATCCATATCCGGGTTCCCCTATAGCTGCCTTTGCTCGAAGAATGGCGAGCGGGCCGGCTTGGCGAGAAGCTCCTTGATTTCCGCGTCCAGTTTCAGGACGGACACGGACAGGCCGGACATTTCCATGGAAGTGGCGAATTCGCCGACATAGGCGCGGAAAACCTTGATTCCGGCCTCGGCCAGCCTCTGGTCGACGCGGCGGTGGACAATGTACAATTCGTCCAGGGGGGTGCCGCCAAGGCCGTTAATCAATACCGCCGCCTCATCCCCGGCGGCTAGCTCCAAGTCCTTCAGGATGGGGTCGAGGATTTCGTCCGCCACCTGGTCGGCCGGCAACAACTTGCCCCGGCGTATGCCCGGCTCGCCATGGATGCCCATGCCGATTTCCATTTCATCCGCGCCGATGGCGAAGCCAGGTTTGCCGACTTCCGGGATGACGCAGGGGGAAAGGGCCACGCCCATGCTGCGCACCCGCGAGCCGACCTTCAGCGCCAACGCCTTGACCGCCTCGAGATCCGCCCCGGCTTCGGCCAAAGCGCCGGCGCATTTGTAGAGGAAGAAGATGCCGGCCACGCCGCGGCGCTTTTGCTCCTCCCCCTTCGGGGCCGAGGCGACATCGTCGAAGCCGCGCGCCTCGTCCGCCCGAATGCCATCCATCTCCAGCATCTCTTTGGCCATCTCGTAATTCATGACGTCGCCGGTGTAGTTTCCGTAAATGAAAAGGACGCCCTTGCCGGCGTGGGCGGCCTTCGCGGTTTCGCGCCACTGCTCGGCCGACGGCGACTGGAAGACGCCGCCGACGGCGCAACCGTCCAGCAAGCCCTCGCCCACGTACCCCAGGAACAACGGCAGATGCCCGGAGCCGCCGCCGCTGACCAGGGCCACCTTGTTTTTCCCGGGCGCGGAGCGGATGACGCAATGCTTGTCGCCGGCGGCGAAAGCCAGTTGATCCGGATGCGCCGCCAAAATGCCCTCCAGCATTTCGACAACATAGGATTCCGGCCGGTTGATGAATTTTTTCATGGGATTCTCCAAAAAATATGCGCCTATCCGTCCGCCATGTCCGCTTCTCGGGAAACCGGCGCCCTCCGCAGCAGCCATTTGACGAACGGCCACGCCAGGGTCAGAACCGTGATGATCAGGAGGACGCAGGACACCGGCCGGGTGACGAAAATGCCGTAGCCGCCCTGCGAAATCACCAGCGCCCGCCGCAGGTTCGCCTCCAGCATGCCGCCCAGGAGCAGGCCGAGGATGAAAGGCCCGGGCGCGTACCCGCAGCGCCGGAAGACAAAGCCGACCAGGCCGGCCGCGAACATCATCAGCACGTCGAAGAAATTGTTGTTCAGGGCGAAGGAACCCACCACGCAAAGGGTGCACACCGACACCCAGACGGTGCGCTGGTTGACCGTCAGCACCTTGGCCGAGACCTTGGCGGTCAACAGGCCGATGATCAAAAAGGCCAGATTGGCCAGGAGCATCAGGAGCATGATGTTGATGACGAACGGCTTGAACTCGGTGAACATCTTGGGCCCCGGCTGCATGCCGTACATCATAAGCGAGCCGATGAGGACGGCGGTGGCGGCGTCGCCTGGGATGCCCAAGGTCAGCATGGTGGTGAGCGCCCCCCCGAGCACCGCGTTGTTGGCCACGGTGCTCACGGCCAGGCCCTCCAGCGACCCCTTGCCGTATTCCTCCGGGCGCTTGGACCATTTTTTGGCCTGGCCCCAGCAAATGATCGAGGCGATGTCGCCTCCGGCCGCCGGGATCGCCCCGACCACCGAGCCGATGGCGGCGGCGATGGTGGTAAGCTTGAAGGCGGAGCGGATCTCGCCCCAGGACGGCAGCACCCGGCCGAGCGCCAGGTTGACGTGGCGCATGGCGCTTTCCTCGTTTTCCAGCGCCTGGCGGTGCTCGAATATCTGGTTGAACACCTCCCCCAGGCCGAACATGCCGATCATCACCGGCAAGAACAGCACCCCGTCAATCAGGTTGACGCTACCCAGGGTGAAACGCTTCATCGCCAGCATGGGATCAATCCCCACCGTCGACAGGAGCAGTCCGGCAAAGCCGGCGATAAGCCCCTTGAGCACCGATTCGGCCGACACCGCCACCATCATGGTCAGCCCGAAAAAGGCTAGGCAGAAATACTCGGTTGGCCCGAAACTTATGGTGAAGCGGGCTAGGGGGAAGGAAAAGAAAATCAGGACCAGGGTGCCGAAAATGCCGCCGAAGGCGGAATAGATGACGTTCACGCCCAGGGCCAGGCCGCCCTTGCCCTGCTTGTAAAGGGGATAGCCGTCGAAGGTCGAGGCGATGGAGGCCGGGGTCCCAGGCGTATTGATGAGGATGGCGGTTATACCGCCGGAGAAGATGGCGGAGTTCCACATGCCGATCAGCATGGCGAACCCCCGGGTCGGCTCGAACCAGAAGGTCAGGGGCGTGAGGATGGCTATGCCCATGGTGGCGGTGAGGCCGGGCAGGGCGCCGATGACCCCGCCCCCGATCACCCCGATCAGCAGGAACAGGATGGTGCCGGGCTCCAGCACATTCCAGAAGCCGGCCGTCCATTCAGCCATGTTTGTCGCCTCCGCCCCGCTACAACTCGAATTGGATGAAAAGGACCCGGACGAACATGATGTGGATAAGCCCCACCATGACGGCGGAAAACACCAGGTTGAACAGCCAGCCGCGCCCGTATACCCAATTGACGAACAGGGAAAAAGCCAGCGCGGCGGCCTCGAAGGCGACCAGCTTCCAGATGACGAACAGGCCCAGCATCGCCAGGATGGTGGCGAACAGCTTGGCGAGGTTGCCGCGCTGCTCCGCCTCCATCCTGAAGGAATCCTTGCCCTCGCCCTTGTGGCGCAAGGTCATGACCACCTGCGCCGAACTCAGGATCACGATGACGGCGCCGGCCGCGAAGGGGAAAAAACCCGCCCCCGGCACTCCGTCCGAGGTCGGCGAGGAAACGCCAAGGCGCAAGGCGCCGATGATGAAAACCAGCGCCGCGGCGATGAACGCCCCCGCCGACCAGGCATCGGATTTATGCATGCCGTCTCCCCGCTATTTGTTGACGATGCCCAGCTTCGGGATCATATCGTCGTAAAAGGCCAACTGGGTCTTGGCGAAAGCGGTCATGTCGGCGGCGTTCAGGTAGGAGTGATCGAAGCCGCGCTCCTTGAAGAACTTTTTCACCTCGTCCGAGTCTATGGCGGTCGCGGCGGCCTTTTCAAGGATGGCCATGATTTCCGGCGGGGTGCCCTTGGGGGCGGCGAAGGCGCCCCAGCCCAAAACCTTGACGTCATAGCCAAGCTCAATCGCGGTCTTGACCTCGGGGACGACCCCCGACCGCTTTTCCCCCAACACGGCCAAAACCTTGAACTCGCCCGAGTCCACGCCCGACTGCACCTCGGAGGGGCTGACGGTGACGGCGTCTATGTTGGCGCCCATCAGCGCCGCCACGGCGGGGGCGCCGCCCTCGAAGGGAACATGGGTGAACTTGACGCCGGCGGCGCCCTCAATGGCGGCGGCGGCTATGTGCCAAATGGAGCCGGTGCCCGAATTGCCGATCTTGATGGCGCCGGGGTTGGCCTTGGCATGGGCCAGAAAGGCGTCGAAGGTGTCCCAGGGGGCTTCCTTGCGGACGGTAAGGGCGGCGGGGATGGTCATGGCGCGGGCGATGAAATTGAAATCGTTGGAGGACAAATCGGTCAGCCCGAGCGCCCGGATCATGACCGACTCGACCGGGATATAAGAAAGGTTATAGCCATCCGGGGCGCGGTTCTTGACATATTCCATGCCGATGGAGCACGAGGCGCCAGGCCGGTTGGTGACCGGGAACGGGACATTGAGGATTTTTTCCATTTGCGAGGTGAAGATGCGCGTGGTCATGTCGGACGCGCCGCCGGGGGCGGCCGGAACGGTGATGGCTATCGCCCTGGCCGGATATTGTCCGGCCTGGACAACCGTCAGCCCCCAGACCAGCGCCAGGATTAGGGACAACGCAAAGATTTTTTTCATGCCGTTCTCCTCCTTAAAAATGAAAACGCCTTAGCCGCCATGCTTCGCATGGCCCTGGCCAATTGAGCGCGATTGCCCGTTCCATCCCGAGTCGATGCCGGCGGCCAAAGGGAGAATGGTTCCGGAGCAACTGTATCCCCCATGCCATCGACACTATAACTTATGGTGAAATAACATTTTGCAATATGCATGAGAGCGACCGGCAAAACTGAAGCCAAGCGTTAAGAGCAACGGCTCAATTTTACCGGCATGAACGGCGACCGTCAACCTCGAAAAGCGTTATTTATTTGCCGATTTTCCCGTCGATTCATACAACAACAAATAGATCAATTTGTTAAACAATGTTTCCAGGATCATTCGGCTCTCTGCCTGGCGACGGCGTCGATAGCGCGTGCCCTGTTCTCCGCGTAGTATTCCAACTCCTTCCGGTTAACCCTCCCGGTCAGTATACGTCTCGGGACTTCCAGGCTGTGTTTATGGGCACGTCGGTGAGGCTGTCGATGGACGGCGGAGGTCTGGCATACGACAACATCCTCAATGAGCGTCTGTGGCGGACGGTGAAATACGAGGAAGTGTTTCTGAAGGACTACGCGACACTATTTGACGCGCGTGACAACTTGGGCGAGTACCTGGAATTCTACAACATCAAACGGCGGCACTCGAGTCTTGGGCGTAGAACCCCGGCGGCGGTCTATTGGGCAAACCGGCCCCGCATGAACAACGCGGGCTGAAGAGTGAACCGGCGCGTGGAGGGTGGCTGACTGTTACATAAACTCGCGTTTATTTTGTATTGACAACCCGGGCCACCTCACTTCGGGAGCTTGGCGCTCTTGAGGCGGGGTCGGATAACGTCCGGGATTTTGCGCACAATTTGAAAATGTGGTCCTTAAGTTGGTCGATGTTTGGAGGTTGCGTCCGGAGCCTGACGGAAAACAGGCGTGGAATAACCCCGGAGATCGGCCAATCCAATTTGCCGCTTGAATCCGCGGGCGATTCCTGCGACAATGCCGTTTCGCCCTCCGCCCGGAGCGTATCCGGATGACAGCGGTCGGCGGCGCATTGTTTTCGACAAGGAGAAGCCATGCCCCAACCGGTGCTGACGGTCGGCTCCATCGCGCTCGACACCATACGCATGCCGGACGGCAAGATCTACAAGGACGTCCCCGGCGGCAGTTGTACCTATTTCATCCATAGCGCCCATTTCTTCGTCCCGGTACGGGTGGTGGGGGTGGTGGGGGAGGACTTCCCCAAAAAATACCTGGACGGCTTCAAAAAATGCCGGGCCGATCTGGCCGGCCTGCGCATCCTGCCCGGCCAGACCTTCCAATGGCACGGCTCTTACCAGAGCGACATGAACAGCCGGGTCACCGACGCCCTGCTCTTCGGCGTCTTTGAAACCTTCAATCCCGTCCTGCCGGAAAAATACCTGGACTCGAAATATATTTTCCTGGCCTGCGCCCAGCCGGAACTCCAATCCCGGGTGCTCGACCAGGTGCGGGATCCGGCCCTGGCGGTCTGCGACACCATAGAAATCTATATCCGGGAGCAGCGCCGGGCCCTGGACAAGCTGATCCGGCGCTGCCAGGGCATGATCGTCAACGACGCCGAGGCCAGGCTGCTTTCCGGCGACGCCAACCTGGTGAAGGCGGCCGCCGGCATCGTCAAAAAATACAAACTGTCGTTCCTGGTCTTGAAGAAGGGCGAACACGGCGGCCTGCTGGCCGGCAAAGACGGGATCATCCCCTTCCCCGCCTATCCCCTGGTCAGGGTGGCCGATCCCACCGGGGCCGGCGACTGCTTCGCCGGCGGCTTCATGGGCAGCTTGGCCCGCAGCAACAAGACGGACGGCAAAACCCTCAGGCTGGCCTGCGCCAACGCCACCGCCGTGGCCAGCGCCGCCTGCGAAGGAGTGGCGCTCTACGGCCTCCTCCGCGCCACCCCGGCCGCCATCCGGAAACGGGCGGACGATTTCCTCAAGATGACCAGGCTGGGCTGAAATGCGCCATAGGCTCCCAACCGCCCAGGCCCGACTCCTCTCCCCGTCCGGCGCAGCGCCGAAGGGGCAAGTCAACGCCGTCCTTCCTCTGGCGGCGCTGGCGCTCATATTCATCTGCCTTGTCTGCGGCTGCCAAAGCGGCGTACCGGCCGGCAAAACCGCCGGCGGCCAAAGAAAATCCGCCCGGCCGGCGGCGGGCGAGCCGGCTCCGGCCGGGGCCGCCCCGATGCCCGAGCCTTCCCGGCGGCCCATCGCCGGACGGACCGTCATCCTTGACGCCGGACACGGAGGCGACGATTTCGGCGCCAGCCATCATGGTCTGCGGGAAAAGGACATCTGCCTCGACCTGGCCCTGCGGACAGCGGCCATCCTCCGGGCCAAAGGCGTCACGGTTCACCTGACCCGGCAAACCGACGTTTTCATCCCCCTGCCGGATCGCAGCGCCTTCGCCAATCGGCATCCGGGCGCGATCCTGGTGTCCATCCACGTCAACGCCTCGGACAGGAACGCGGCCGCTGCCGGGATTGAAACTTACGTTCTCGACCAGGGAATCAAGGACGCCGAGCGGGAAAAGACGGCGGCCGGCCGCTACCAGGTGCGGGGTTCGGATTCGCTGCCGAGTTCGGCGACGCTGGCCAGCCTGACCACGAAAAGCCGCAAGGATGGGCCGGCCCTGGCCGGCGCCATCCAGAAACAACTCGTCGGCCGCCTGGCCGTCCCGGATCGCGGCGTCAGGAGCAAAAACCTGGCGGTATTGCGGGAAACCTATTTTTGTCCGGCCGTCCTGGTGGAGGTGGGCTTCCTAACCCATGTACGCACCGCCGCCGAGATGAAAACCGATGCGTGGCGCCGCCGGACGGCCGAGGGGCTGGCCGAGGGCGTGGCCGATTTCCTCCGCCAGCCGGCGGGAAGCTGAGGGCGAATTATGGCATCAGGCGCCAACCAAGCGTCGACAGTCATATCGGTTCTGGCCGGAGCCTCCCTTTTCGAGCAGGGCGGCCCAATCATGTATGCGTTGCTCCTAGCCGCCGTCATCGGCCTCACCTACGCCATATACTGCCTCCTGACCCTGCGGCGCGGGGCGGTGATGAACCGCCAGTTGGTGGAGGCGGCCGAGGCCGATTACGCCGGGGGCGATTTCGAGCCCGCCCTCGCGGTCTGCCGGCGGGAAGGCGGCGCCTTCGCCGAAATACTGGCGGCGGTAATCGCCACCAGGGAGCTCCCCCGGGAGGAGGCCGAGTCGGTGGTGGAGGGGGCCGGCCGCCGCGCCATGCACGATCTGTCGCGGGGGACTCTGGCGCTGGAGGTGGTGTCCGGCGCCTCGACCCTGCTCGGCCTGCTCGGTACGGTCCTCGGCATGTTCAACATGATGATGAGCATCCGCGACGTCGGCATCAAGGACATTTCGGTGATAACCGGCGGCATCGGCGAGGCGCTGATCACCACCATCGCCGGGCTTTCCATCGCCATCCCCGCCTATGTGGCCTTCGTCTACTTCAGCCGCCGGGTGGAGGACCTGGTCCTTCTGATGGAGGAATACGCCATCCACCTGATGGTCAGGATACGCCGGGAGGCGGCCCCGCCGGGCAACGGACCGGACACGGGCGGGAAGACGGAGGCGCCGGCCAAATGAGATTCCTCGCCCAAAAGCGCCCCAACGCCCAGATCATCAACCTCACCCCCTTGATCGACTGCATGTTCCTGCTGGTGATATTCATCATGATCGCGGCCAGGTTCGAACCCGAGGCCGGCATACCGGTGGATCTCCCGAGGGCCGGCGGCGGCGAGCCCGGACGGTTGGAGGCGATAACCCTCAGCATCACCGCCGAGGGCGTCCTTTACCTGGAAAAGGAGGAGGTGGCGCTGGAGGATTTGGAGCGGCGGCTGATCCAGGCCCGTACCGCCGCCGGAGATCCGGAGGGCCGGGACATCGTCCTGGTGGTGAACGGCGACAAGGCGGCCAACCACGGCCGGGTGGTGGAGGCGCTGGATCGGGCGGCCAAGACCGGGCAGAAAAAAGTCACCGTGAGGACCAGGCCATGAGCGAAACCCGCGTCTCCATCCGACGGGGGGAGCTGGCGCAACGGCTGGAGCGCGCCGCCCTGGACGGCGCCGTCCTCGACAATCGGGACGACATCTTCTATTTCACCGGCTACACCGGCTCCGACGCCATGGCGATCCTGCCGGCCAGAGGCGAACGTTTCTGGCTGGCAACCGATTCCCGCTACCAGGAAGAGGCGGAACTGACCGCCCCGGGAGCCGACATCCGGATCCGCACGGGCGGCCTGGGCAAGGCGGTCGGCAAATTGCTGCGGAAACTGCGGCTGCGCCGCGTCGGCTTTACCCCGAACAGCCTCCAGGTCTTCCAGTTCGACGCCATGCGGCTCGAGGCCCCGGAAGTCTCGCGTTGGCTAAACGTCGGCCAGGAAATCAGCGCCATGCGGGCGGTGAAGGACGCCAACGAAATCCAGGCGGTGGAAAAAGCGCTGGCCATCGCCGAGGCCGCCTTCCTCGCCTCCCGGAAACGCTGGCGGATCGGCATGTCCGAGATCGAGGTGAAAAACGATCTTGAATGGGAGATGCGCCGGTTGGGAGCCGATGACGCGGCCTTCGAGACCATAGCCGCCGCCGGCGCCAACGCCAGCTTGCCGCACGCCCATTCGGGGCAAGGGAAAATCCGCCCCGGCAAAATGCTCCTGGTCGATTTCGGCGCCCGGCTGGCGCGCTACCACTCGGATCTCACCCGCACCTTATGGGCGGGGGAAATCCCCAAGGTTTGGCGGCGGCGCTATCAGGCCGTCCAGGCGGCCCAACGGGCCGGCGCCCTGGCCATCCAGCCCGGCGTTTCCTGCCGGGTCCCGGATCAGGCGGCGAACCGCGTCCTGGCCGCCGTTGGCCTGGATGAATATTTCAGCCACGGCCTGGGCCACGGGGTGGGATTGGCGATTCACGAGGCTCCGACCCTGAGCCGGCGTTCACGGCAAATCCTCGCGCCCGGCAATGTGGTGACGGTGGAACCCGGGATTTATTTGCCCGGCGTCGGCGGCATCCGCCTGGAAGATATGGCGCTGGTAACGCCGCGGGGGTCGCGGCTGATATCCTCGCTGCCCCGCGAAATCGACGACCTGATTTTTTGAATTGCTTGTATTTGGCGGAATTGGG
>JAISYD010000128.1 GCA_031270145.1 Planctomycetota bacterium | reverse complement strand
GCGGGCGTGCGGGAAGCCTGGCTGGTCGTCTTCGACCGGGACGCCGGCAAGACCTGGGAAGAAAAAATCCACTGGCGGGACGAGACCCTTCCGGACGGCGGGATCGTCCATGTCGTGGGCTGCTGATGGGGAGGGCGGGCAATGTGTATTGGAAGCGGGCACAGCCCAGGATTCCCCGCACCAATAGCCAGATTTCGTCGCCGAGCGTCGCCGGATATGCGGATGCCGAACTTTATGCCGATCAAGCAGTTATATTATATCTTACTGAATTGCAAGCAGTTGTATTTTGCGATGATTCGCCTCCCAATCGGGCATGGCAGAAGCATTAGGCGGCGGCGTGAAACGCCGACCCGAAGACCGGTTGACGATTGCGGGGCGGGACAAAGGCCATTACGGCCGCGCCGTCGCCCCGACTAACGCCGATGCCGGGGAAGCTTCGGAAACCGACGCCGGTTTCAGTCCGTATTTTTCTATTTTCCGGTATATGGTCCGTCTGCTTATTTCCAGCATTTCGGCCGCCTTTGTGATGTTGCCGCCGGTTATCCTGAGCGTTTCCTCTATCTGGTTGCGTTCGGTGATGCGTATGGAGCGGGTTCCCGAGAAGGCGGCGGCCTTGTGCGTCGCGTCGGGCGCGCCGTCGTCGATCATGGAAACGAACGGCAAGCTTTCCAGACCGATCCATCCGGATTGGGCGATGTTGATTGCCCGCTCGACCGTGTTTTCCAGTTCCCGGATATTGCCGGGCCACCGATGGCGCTCCATCCAATCGTATACTTCCTTTTTGAAGCCGAAAATGGCGCCGCCGGCGAGTTCGGAGTATTTGCCCAGAAAGAAATCGGCCAGCAACGGGATGTCCGCCACGCGGTTTCGCAACGGCGGTATGTGAATGTTGAACACATTGAGGCGGTAATACAAATCGCCGCGGAAGGTGTGGTTTTCGATGGCGGCGTGAAGGTCGAGGTTGGTGGCGGCTATGACCCGGACGTCGATTTTGCGCGCCCGGTTGTCGCCGATCCGGACCACTTCCCGGTTTTGCAGCACCCGCAGCAGGCTCGCCTGCACGTCGAACGGCATGTCCCCTATCTCGTCCAGGAAAATGGTGCCGCCGTTGGCCAGTTCGAATTTGCCCGCGCGGCCTTCGCGCCGGGCGCCGGTGAAACTGCCGCCCTCGTAGCCGAACAACTCGCTATGCACCAGACTTTTCGGCAGCGCTCCGCAATTGATGGCCACAAACGAGCCGTCGCGGCGATCGCTGGCGTTGTGTATGGCCTGGGCGAAAAGCTCCTTGCCGGTTCCGCTTTCGCCCAGCAGCAGTACGGTCGAATTGGTTTTCGCCGCCGTTTTGGCCTGTTCGACGGCGTTCTTGTGGATTGGCGAATTGCCGAGCACGTCGGCGAAGGAAAAGCGCGCCTGGGATCCGGTGATCCGGGAGATTTTTTTGTGCAGCGTTTCCATCCTCTCGAAGGTGGCCACATAGGTTCCATTGGAGGCGACGATCAGGCTCAGAGAAATATTCATAATGCGCCCGTGGCGTTGAATGGTCACCTGCTTGTCGCTGAAGCCGGTTTCCAGCTCCCTGGCTTCGACGGCGTTGTTGCCGAACAATTGCTGGAAGGTGAGCGTATTCAGCTCGTCCCGCTCGAATCCCAGCAGGCCGGCGGCGCGGTTGTTCGCCTGCTTCACCGCCATGCCGCCGTTTAACAACAACAGTCCCGACGGCACATATTCGGTCATTATGTTCATGTGGTTGCGGATGGTGTCGGTGAAGTCGTAGGCGGCCTTCATCTTGAGCTGCCTGGTGATGGCCTCGGCCGCCGCCACCGCCATGCCGAGGGTGTGGAAGGAAACCTTGTCGTCGGCGCCGATGATGGTGAACACGCCGATGATCCTGTCCTGGGCGTCGAATATCGGCGCGCCTGAACATACCCAGTTGACCCGTACCGAGTAAAAATGCTCCTGGCTGAAAACCTGTATCGGTTTTCCCGTTTCCAGGGGAGTACCGACGCCATTGGTTCCCAGCCGGCGCTCGCTGCGGTTGCATCCTTCCACCAGCGCGTCGGCGGTGCTGCGGCTAAGAATGCCGGGATTGCCGATAAGCCTGAGGATATACCCCTCTTCATCGCAGAGCGTGGTCAGAAATCCCGAATCGAGGGTGAAGGCGGACAAGCTTTCTATGAAAGGTACGGCAATATCGTAAAACGTCCGCCGTTCGGCGATGCGGCGGGAAAGCTCGTCGGGAGCGATGACGCTCTTGTCCACATTGTCGGGATTGACGCCGAAATTTTTCGACCTCCGCCACGATTCCAATATTTCCTTGCGGACAACCCCTTCCGGTATCGGGAGGTTCAGCAGGAACCGGTATTTCGCCTTAATTATATCGTTTTGCATGTCCCACCCCTTTGACCCTATCCATGCCGTTGTTTTCATACCAAGTCAAGTGACGTTGTAGGATAAGTTATGCCGCCGGCGGCTTAAAATGATGCTTTTCCCCGAAGGGGAAACCATTTTCACAATTCCAGCCCCATTAATTATACATGCCAAAATGGCGCAAGCAATGACAAAATGGCACAGCGACCGTATATTTTTGACACATTGAGAGAAAACGGAATTTACGGCTCCAAAAGTATGTTTTCAATAAAAATAAATAATAAATAACGCTGGACAAGGGATGTTTCCATTAGGCCCGATTTTCCCCGGCCATGGTTGGCGTCGTCATAATATATTATTATTCAACTAATTATCCATGGCAAAGATCGCCCGGGCATGTCGACAACTGCCCTGCGGGCATGGGCGGAAAAATTATTTTGAAGGAAAGAGAGACGGGATTTTGTCTTTGGCAATGTTTTTGCAGTAGCTCTTCAACAGCGCGAGTAACACGCTCGTAACCGTCGTCTATTGTCGTTCGCCGCCGGATTATTCACAACTCCCAAGGTTTTGGAATCACGAAGCATAGCCGCCGGCGGATATCGAAATATTGCCGCAAGGAGAAAGCATGCTGGAAAACAAGGTGGCCATTGTAACCGGCGGTTCGCGGGGGATTGGCGAAGCGATTGTGGAATTATTCGCCCAAAACCGGGCGATTGTGGTGAATGGCGATCTGGCGGTCGCGAAGGAGGAATTGTCCAAAAGCGACGGCGGCGCGCATAACATCAAGCTCGACGTTGTCGACAAGGCCAAGGTTAAACAGGCGTTCGGGCGGATTGTGGCCGCTTTTGGCCGAATCGACATCCTGGTCAACAATGCCGGCATCAACCGCAACCTGTTGGGGAAGGTCGAGGAGACTCCCGCCGAGGAATGGACCGCCATAGTCAATGTCAACATGCGCGGCGTGATGAATTGCATCGATATCGCCCTGCCGTTCATGCGCGAGGGGAAATTCGGCCGCATCATCAATATGGCTTCGCTGGCGGGAGAAATCGGCGGGGTCGTCTCCTCTATCGCCTACACCGCCACCAAGGGCGCCATCCTCTCCATGACCAAGGTGATTGCCAGGCTGGAGGGAAAAAACGGCGTCACCTGCAACAGCATCGCCCCCGGCTTTATCGTCACCGAGATGACCCGGACCCACAATCCCGACATGTCGATGGTTCCGCTGGGCCACCGGGGCGAGGCGGTGGATATCGCCAACGCCGCCCTGTATCTTGCCAGCGATATGGGTCGCTACGTCACCGGGACGACCATGGACGTCAATGGCGGCGTGTACATGCAATAGCGTTGCGCCGCCCGCGGCGGCATTTGTGGATGGAACAACCCCGTAGCATCCCGGCGTTGGGCCGGGACGTGGCTGTCGGTTTCGGAGACTAAGGAGAAAGTATGCGTAAGATTTCCATGTTTTTGGGTATATTGACCTTCGCCATGGCTGTCCAGGTCCAGGCCGGTACTTTGCTGACCATCGGCTCCGGTTATCCCGAGGATCATTCCGTTCATTTCGGCC
>JAISYD010000120.1 GCA_031270145.1 Planctomycetota bacterium | reverse complement strand
CTCGGCATCCGGGACTGGTTCATAAAGCTGGATCGGGAGGATGATTTCACCCGGCTCCAGGGCGAGGTTTACGGACCGGGCCTCGCGAACGCCCCGCCCTATCCCGGCGCCCTGGCTTGCCTCGCCCGGCTGGAAGCGGCTGGCGCCAGGTCATATCTGGTAAGCCATAAAACCCGGACGCCCGTCCTTGGCCCATCCCATGATCTCCGCCGGGCGGCGCGGGACTGGCTGGCGGACAACGGCTTCCCGGCTTCCGGCCTCTTCCCGCCGGATCGGGTGTTTTTCGAGGATTCGCTCGCCGGCAAGGCGGGGCGGATCGCCCGGCTCGGTTGCGACCACTTCATTGACGATATGGAGCGATTCCTCCTGTCGCCGGACTTCCCCGCCGGAGTTGAAAAAATCCTGTTCCGCCCGGAAGGCGCGGCCGCCGGGCCCGGCCTCGCCGTTTTCGCCTCCTGGGCGGAAATCGAAAGCCATTTGGCGGCCAGGCTGCGGCGGGAGGCCAGGCCAACCCCTTGTTTTCCAGCCTGTCTCGCCGTATAATGCGGGGACTCGGGAGCCAGTCACTTCCGCCTATTCGTATCCAGGGAGTCATGGGACATGGAACCAGTCATCCCGAAGTATTTCAACATCGCCGGCCCCTGCATTCCCGGCGAGCATTACATGCTGCCGGCCGTCGATCGCTTGCCGGAGGCGCGCAAACTGGTCGAGCGGAAACAGTATTTCGTCATCCACGCCGCCCGGCAGTCGGGCAAGACCACGATCCTGCGGGCGCTGACGCGGGAAATCAACGCGGAAGGCCAGCATTACGCGCTCTATTGCTCGCTAGAGGCGCTGCAGGAGGTGCGCGAAGCGGAAAAAGGTTCGGCTTCCCTCCTTTCGGTATTGAAACTGGCGCTGAAACGTTCCTTTGTGCAGAAGTTGCGCGAACAGCAACCCGAATCCCCGGATTCGAATCCATCGGTGGCAGTCGGCATGAGCCTGATGAACCTGTGCCTGGCGCTCGATAAGCCGCTTATCCTTTTCTTAGACGAGGCCGATTGCTTGTCGGGACAGCTGCTGATTACATTCCTCAGGCAATTGCGGGACGGTTACGTCAATCGCGACGCGGCGCCTTTCCCCTGGTCGATAGCCCTGGTGGGGATGCGGGACATCCGGGACTTCAAGGCGCGGGTGCGGCCGGACAGCGAGACGCTGGGATCGGCCAGTCCCTTCAATATCATCACCGAAGCCCTGACCCTCGGCAACTTCACTTCGGAGCAGGTAGCCGCGCTCTACCGACAGCATACCGAAGCCACCGGACAGATTTTCGAGCCGGGGGCGGTCGAACGCGCCTGGTATTGGTCTGAAGGGCAGCCCTGGCTGGTGAACGCCCTGGCCCGACAAGTTGTGGAGAAGGACCTGAAGCAGGACTATTCGCTTCCCGTGACCGCCGGCCATATCGACGGCGCGGCCGACGCCCTTATGAAGCGGCGGGACACCCATATCGACTCGCTTCTGGAGCGGTTGAAGGAATCACGGGTGCGGCGGGTAATCGAGCCGATGCTCTCCGGGGCGGAAAACGAGGTTTCCCTGCTCCACGACGACACCAAGTTTTGCCTGGACCTCGGGCTGGTGCGGGCCGACGCGGCCGGAATGTTGAAACCCGCCAATCCCATCTACCGGGAAGTCATAATCCGGGCCTTGACCTACGATGTCCAGGCCCTGCTGCCCGCGAGCCTGATCAACCGCTGGATGGACGGGAAGCGGCTGGACCTGACGGCGCTGCTGGCGGCGTTCCAGCAATTCTGGCGGGAAAACGCGGACATTTATCTCAGGAAGGGCGGCTACCTGGAAGCGGTGCCGCACCTGGTGTTGCAAGCCTTTCTGCAGCGGGTGGTGAACGGCGGGGCGGAGCTGGCGCGGGAATTCGCCCTGGGGCGCGGCGCCGCGGACGTCTCTGTCCGCTACGCCGGGCGGAGCTACCTGCTGGAGTTGAAGCTGGCCGGCCGCGAACCGCTGGAGCGGAGCCTGGCGCAGACGGCCGGCTACATGGACGTCGCGGGGGCGAGGGAGGCGTGGCTGGTGATATTCGACCGGGACGCCGGCAAGACCTGGGAAGAAAAAATCTTCCGGCGGGACGAGACTCTTCCGGACGGCAGGACCGTCCATGTTGTGGGTTGTTGAGGGCGGCCGGGCGCCGAAGTTCACCGTCTTGGTGCCGATCCGGAGGCGCTTCAGCCGCTTTCCTTCCGTCCCCCCGGCCGCCATGATCGCCGTCACCTTCTCCGGGGAGACGCCCAGCTTGAAGAACCCGCACATGGCCACCGTGTGGAAGCTGATGGGGGCGCCGTTGCTGTCGGTCGCCGCCAAAGCCTCCTTATGCGTTGCCCCGGGTTAGCGGCCTCAAAACAGCATTCTATATTCCAGCGTTGGCCCGCCGCTTTTACCAAGTCCGTCATCGTCGCATCGGTTGGAGCCAGGCACAGGCAATGGGCAAGTTCGCGGGAGTTTTCAATGCTCCGGCTGGCAAATCCGTGGATTCGGCAATTCGCCCGCCTTCCATTTTCATTTGTCATCATTGCCATTGCATTTTTATGACAAAAATAATTTTCATAATGAAACTTTTTTTTGATTTTTTACTTGTAAAAATTTTCCGCTTCGCTACACTACCCTTACCCAATCGGCACTTCCCCGCGCGCGGCAGAAAAAGACCTCTTGAAACGGATCGCCGCTGAAGAGGACTCCCGTGATAAAAAAGAATTATCCCAACCAGGTGTTCGCCAAATTGCGCCTGCAGCTTCCGACGCTGGCCAAGGCGGAGATGAGGGCGGCCGAGTATATCCTGAGGCACCGGGACAAATTGTACCGCCTCAACCTGCAGGAACTGGCGGACAATTCCGGCTGCAGCCAGGCGGCGATCATCCGCCTGTGCAAGGTGATCGGACTGGAGGGGTTCAAGCGGTTGAAGGCGGAACTGAGCCGACCGGGCCAGGAAACGGGGGCCGAATTGTTCCCGGACAACGGCAACTCCTCCGGCGGTTCCGGCCCGGGCATGGAGAACGTCCTTAAAGAGGTGTTCAGCTACAACGTCCGAAGTCTCCAGGACACGTTTTCCTTGTATACGAAGGAATACGATCGAGCGCTCTCGGCCATCCTGGCGGCGAAGCGGCTGGCGTTCTTCTCCATCGGCAACGCCTCGATGCCGTGTCAGTACGCCTCCATGATGTTCAGGCGGATGGGGTATTGGTGCGCCGCGGACATCGATCCCGACATCCAGATGCTCAACGCCGCGAACCTTGGAAAAGGCGACGCCGCCATTGCCGTGTCGCACACGGGACAGACCCGGCACGTGGTGGCCGCCAGCGAGTTGGCGCGGAAAAACGGGGCGGCGACCATTTGCATCACGAAAAACGCCAAGTCCCCCTTGATAAAGGCATGCGACATCCACCTGTTCACCGCCACGGCGGATCCTTCGCTCAACATGGAACTGGTCGCCAGGCGCATCTCCGAATACGCCATCATCGAGGCGTTCTACCACGCGGTCCGGCAATTGCGGCCGGAAACGGAGCGGCTGGTCAACGAAGGCTCCCGGGCGATGCGAATCAACAAACTCCCCGGTTTCGCCAGGATGAATGGGATTGGCGGATAGCGCGAAGCATTGAAAAATTGGAAATGTCGCATAGTAACCCATAACCCGCGTACATCCGCTTGAGGGCCGGGAGGCGGCTTTCGGCCGGGCCGAGCGGGTCGTCGACTCGATCAAGGTCGTTTTGAAGCCTTGACCCCGGTTCGTCCGCAGGAGAGACCATGGAACCGCAGGAACTCCGCAGAAAGGCCGCGGGCATACGGCGCGACCTCTTGAACATGATATACAAGGCCAAGGCCGGGCATACCGGCGGCTCGCTGTCCTCGGCCGACATCCTGACCGCGCTGTATTACGACGCCATGCGAATCGACCCCGCCAACCCGCAGTGGCGGGGCCGGGACTATTTCGTCCTGAGCAAGGGCCACAGCGTCGAAGTCCTTTTCTGCATTCTTGCCGACAGGGGATTTTTCGACAAGGCCGAACTGGACACGTTCTGTCGTTTCGGGACCCGCCTCATCGGCCATCCGAACAACCGGGTTCCCGGCGTCGAAATGAATACCGGAGCGTTGGGGCACGGCCTTTCGATATCGGCGGGAATGGCCAAGGGATTGAAAATGTCCGGGCGGCCCAATCGCGTTTTCACGCTGATGGGCGACGGCGAACTGGCCGAAGGCTCGATCTGGGAGGCGGCCATGGCGGCCTCCCATTACCGGCTGGACAACCTGACCGCCATCATCGACAGGAACCGCCTGCAAATCAGCGGCGACACCGAAGCCGTTATGGCCCAGGAACCCCTCGCCGATCGCTGGCGGGCGTTCGGCTGGCGGGTGGCGCAGCTTGATGGCCACGACATGGCGGCCCTCTCGGCCGAATTCCGCCGGAATCCGGCCGGGGGCAAGCCCCGGGTAATCATCGCCCGCACCGTCAAGGGCAAGGGGGTGAGGGAGATGGAGAACGTTCCCAAGTGGCACCACGGAGTGCCGGACGCGGAATTGCTGGCCAGCGCCATGCGGCAGTTGGACGAGCGGGAAAGGAGCGCGTGATGGGAAAAGGGCTGTCCTGCCGCGAGGCTTTTTGCCGCGAACTTGCCGAGCTCGGGCGGAAAAATCCCGAGATAGTCGCCCTGACCTCGGACGCCAAGGGATCGACCGCGCTGGGCGTTTTCGCCAACGCCCTGCCGGACCAGTTTATCGAGGTCGGCATTGCCGAGCAGAACGAGATCGGCATGGCCGCCGGGCTGGCCGCCGTGGGGAAACGCCCCTATGTCTGCGCCCCGGCCAGTTTCCTGTCGGCCCGGGCGCTGGAGCAGATCAAGGTGGACGTCGCCTATTCCCGCATGAACGTGAAAATACTCGCCGTCTCGGGAGGAATCAGCTACGGCCCCCTGGGGATGTCGCACCACTCCACCCACGACGTGGCGGCGCTGCGGGCCATACCGGGAATCCGGATCGTTCTCCCTTGCGACGAGGCGGAAACCGTCGCGCTCCTTCGCGAACTCGAGGCCGGCGACGAACCGGCGTACATCCGCGTGGGGAAGGCGGCCATGCCGATTATCTACGGGCCGGAAGCCGAATTGACCGTCGGCAAGGCTTCGCGCCTCCGCCCCGGCTCCGACCTGACCATCATCGCTTGCGGCGAAATGGTCCATCCGGCGGTCGAGGCGTCTGAACAACTGGCCGGCGAAGGCGTCTCGGCGCAGGTGCTCGACATGCACACCCTCAGCCCGCTCGACGAGGAAGCGATTCTCGCCGCCGCGGAAATCGGGCCGATAATCACCATCGAGGAACACAGCGTCAACGGCGGCCTGGGTGCCTCGGCGGCGCGGCTGACGGCCGCCAACCGCCCGACGTCCATGCGCACCCTGGGCCTGCCGGACGCCGGGAACGCCGTTGCCGGCCCTTCGGGAGAGGTATTCCGGCATTACGGGCTGGACAGGGACGGGCTTTGCCGGGCGGCGCGGGAACTGATGAAAGCGAAATGAACGATGGAACGCTACGTGCTGGGCATCGATCAAAGCACATCCGCAACCAAG
>JAISYD010000111.1 GCA_031270145.1 Planctomycetota bacterium | reverse complement strand
CTCGGCATCCTCCTTTGCCTTCGCCTCGGCGGTCATCTCCCGCGTCGCCCACTCGAACATGGCGGGCATGCCGAAGGAGGGATCATTCTTCGGCTTGGGCAGGAAATCGCCCTCGGACTTGGCCAACAGTTCCGAGGCCCGCAGGCGCTCCCGGATCTTGAAGGTTTCATCCTCAACGATCCGGGTCCAAAAAGCCTGGCGCTCCGTCTTGGTGGCGGCGGCCGCCTTCATTATTTCCCCTGATTTTTCAAGCGACAGCGATGTCCCGGCCGCTTCGGCCAGGCCGGAGGCCGCCAATCCCGCCTCCAGGCGCTGGTCGCGCTCCTTCGCCTCGGCCGCCTCCTTAGCCTTCGCCTCGGCGGCCATCCCCCGGGTCGCCAACTCGAACATGGCGGGCATGCCGGCAAAGAGATCATGCTTCGGCTTGGAGAGGAAGTCGCCATTGGACTTGGCCAATAGCTCCGAGGCCCGCAGGCGCTCCCGGATCTTGAAGGTTTCATCCTCCACGATCCGGATCCAAAAGGCCTGGCGATCTTCCCGGCTGGCGACCGGGGAGGACCGCTCCCGGCGGCGGCGGGCCTGGATGGCGGCGACGATTTCGGGCGACTTCAGGAGCCGGGAGGCGGCCCGGCGGGCGTTTTTCTCGCCATAGCCGGCGGCCAGGGCCGCCTCGGCGGCGTTGCCGGCGTACGCCGCCACGAAACGCTACCGCAGCAATGCGGCTTCGCTCTTCTTCATGACGCTTCTCCTTTTTACGCAAAGGCAGTAAAAACTTCCGGGACGCCGATTTCCCGCCGGGGCGGGACAAAAAACGCGGCCGCCGGGAAGCGGCCCCGCATGGCGCGTCCTTGAGTGCCCGGCGACGGGCCGGAGGGGATCGGCCTCCGCGCCCGCCCCGGCCATTTTGGCTGGCGACGGTACCGGCCCAGGTCCGGCCGGAACGGAGAATCTTCTACACGATAAAGTTGCAAATGTCAAGGAAATTTTCTGATATTTTCAATTATATTTTAACTTTTGAAATGTCATATGTTTGCGAGTAAGGAAAAACGGGGCGGCGGCAAGACCGGACGCGAGGCGGCCGGAGGGGATGAAACCGCCTCCCTGAATCGCCCAAGGGAAATGTCCAGGCGCAGGTTCCGGGCAAGGGTGGGGGTTGCGACTACTGCATTATCAGCGAATGACCCTGCCCGATTTTCACCGGCAAGCCCAAAAAACCGCCGGGCGGAACAAAACGCCCGGCGACTCCAGCCGCCGGGCGTCGGGCATCCCCCTCCACGCTCCCCGCCTCCCCTTCCGCTCCGCTTGCGTCCCGCGCCGGATTCAGCGCAGGGATGAAGCGAGGGAATTTTTGAAATTCTCGATGTCCTGGTCGAATTGCGTGCCGCTGTCCGGCGGGATGATGGTCGGGGTCACCAGGATCATGGTGTTGGACTTGCTATTGCTCTTGACCTTGTGCTTGAAGACCTTTCCCAGCACCGGCAACCTGGCCAGACCGGGGATGCTGGTTTCCGAAACGTCCTCGGTGTCGCTGATCAGGCCGGCGATGACCCCGGTCTCGGCGGAATGGAGCATCATCTTGGTGTGCACCGCCTTCACCGGCCGCCGGGTCGGCACATCCACCGAATAACCGGCGCCGGCGTTGATTGTCGTGAGCTCGGCGTCGTCGCTTTGCTTGGGTATGATTTCCAGGATCACCTGATCCGTGCCGCGGCAGACATGCGGAATCACCAGGAGCTGCACCCCCACCATCATTTCCTTTTCAGTGACGGAATAGGAGGTGTTGTTGTCGTTGACCGTCGACTCGACCAGGGCGTAGGTACGGATGCTGCCGATGAAAACCGAGGCCTCCTCGTTGTCCAGCACCAGGATCTGCGGCGCCTGGGTGATGCGGATGGATTGATCGCTCCGCGCCGCCTGCAGGGCGAATTTCAGCGACTCCATGGACATGACGCCCGTCCCGACGGGATTGGACCAATTCATGCCGCCGCTCCACGGCCAATTCGTGTTCCATGACGGCCCCCGGGCGCCCTCGACGTTAAGTCCGGTGTACGAATCGCCTTCGCCATCGCCCCATTTCACCCCCAGTTTGAGGGTGGGGTTTTCCTGCATGGTCAGCAGCCTGGTCTCGACCAGCACCTGCTGCGGCGGCTGATCTATCTGATCGATCACCTCCATCATCTGCTGGATGTTCTGCTGGGTGTCGCGCATGATCATGGTGTTGGTGCGGGGATCGAAGTTGATCGACCCGACCTCGCCGGCGGTGTCGCCGGTCTGATTGGCGTTGGTCGCCATGGTTTTCAGGATGCTGATAAGCGAGCCGACGTCTGCCGCCCCCGTCCCCTTCCGGTCGATCATGTCGTCAATGTCGTCCTCCACCAAATCCGGTCTGAAATGCGGCCCCTCCGGCTGGATGTAGCGAAGGGGGCGCGAGCGGGTAACGAAAAGCAGCTTGCCCTCCGACATGGTGGCGATGCGCATGATGCGCTGGTTGTCGCCGTCATAAAGGATGGTGCAGTCGTGCGCCCCGATAAGGCTGGTTATCGCCTCACGCCAGGGCACGTCGGTGAACGACAGGTACACCACGGAATCAATCGGGGCCTTGGCCGAGAACAGCACGTTGGCGTTGCCGATTCGGGCGATTTCCCGCACCGCCTCGCCGAAGCGGATGCCGTCGAAGGTTCCGGTGAAGCGGGGCATTTTCTCCAGGTATATCACCCCGGCCCCGAACTGCGAGCGGTCGACGACCAACTTCATGTGATCCGCCACCGCGTTCACGGCGGTTTCCCAGGCCACGCCGCTGAGCGGGCCGAAGGTGACCGGGGTTCTCAGCAGCTCCCGCTCCTCCTGTAAACTCGGCGCCTTCAGCTTCAGGTTGAGCCCGGCCCCTAATTTCTCCAGATCCGCCAACACCTTCTCGAAAAGCGTCTGGCGGTAGTTCAGGCTGACCCCGCCGCCCCTGGCGCCGTCCCGGTCCTGGAGGATTTGCCTGGCGTCCTCCGCCCCGGCGACTCCGCCAAGAGCCAGCGCCAGCGCCAACAACCAGCCCGCCGCCGCCAATTTCGCCGTCACGCTTGCATACATGGCCTTGCCTCCATTGCCGCCGCCGTCGCCGGCATAGACGAATCCTCCTGCCCATGACTTTCCCGGCCCGGCGCCGCCCTTTCAAAAAAACCGCCGTTTCCGGCGCCGCCCCGGCGGGGGCGGGATAACGAGGCGGGGGCGGACCATCGTCCGCCCCCGAGACCGCGCCGCCAAGGATGCCCCGGCCTCAACCGCCCCGCATGGCCCGGGAATCCACGCCAACGGCGCTGTCCGGGGAAAACATCTCCACCGGCAGGCGGAAGCGGATGTTCTTGAATTGGAACACCACCTCGCGCTCCCCGATCATCTCCACCCTGAGATCCCCCTCCTTCCTCTCGGCCAGCATTATGTCGCCGGCCGCCAGCAAGCGGTTGTTGACCACCGCCCTGGCGTCGAAGGGGGACCAGACGATGCCGCCGACCCGGATGTTTATGGTTTTGAATTCGATCGCGACATCCTCCCTTTTCTTCAGGGCGACGGCCATGCGGTTGTAGTTGTTCAGCTCCTCGACCATGCGGATTTGCTTGAACATCTCGGCCTTGATGGGCGGCCACTCATTCTCGATTTTATAGATGGCCTCGTTGCTTTTCTTCAAGGCATCCTCGTATTTGCGGTTCATCAGCGCCTCGGAAACGCCATGAATGGCGTCTGACAGAAAAGTGTCTATTTGTTCCAGGGTCGGGGCCAGCTTGACCGGGGACATGTTCAACCCCAGCTCGGTGTTGGTCGGAAGACGCATAATCATGGGATCGCGCCCGCCGCTGGCGAAATAATATCTCTGGTAGCCGCGGATCTCCTCCATCGACATTTTGTCGAACTGGGTTTCCGCCTTCGGCGCCTCTTTGCCCTGGCCGCCCCAGGCGGCGCCCGTCCAGGTCCGGGCAAACAGGGAGCAGAACAAAAGCGCGCCCAACGCCGATCTTTTCATGGCCTTCTCCCAATCGCGTCCGTTCCGGACGCGTCAATTGGCTCCGGTATAGCGGTAGGTCTGCATGACCAGGGAACATTCGTGCCTTTGCCTGGGGGAGGTCGACGGGCCCGCGCCGGCAACGCCGAAAAAACCCAACCCGCCTTGATCGGCGGTGATGTCTATGTCGCGGACCTGGAAGAAGCGTTTTTCGCTCCCGGCCACATTGGGATCGCTGCTTTCAAACTCCTCCATATGGTTCACGAAGGAGGCGATCTGGTCGTAGGTGCCTCTGATGTTGAGCGAGAAATTCCACTCCTCGAAAGCGGCCGCCTGGGCCCCCCTCCCCCTCTGCGGCGCCCGGGCGCCGGCGCCTTGCGTGGCTCCGACGCGGCTGGGGACCAGCTTGATGAGGACGACCCCGGCCTGCTCGGCCTTGGTGCGGATGGCCGCGACCAATTGATCCGGGGTGTTCTCCCGCGGCAGCACCAGCGTCGCCAAATCATAATCCGCCTTGACGGTTTTCAGGCTCTCATTGGCGGCGGGTATTTTTTTGGCGTCCTCCTGCAGCCTCCTCACCTCGTTTTGCAGGGCGTTGTTCGCCGCGGTCAGGCTGCCCGGCTCGTTTTCGTAGGGCCAGCTGTCTCCGGCCGCCACGAGCTGCGTCCATAGGTAATAGCCGCAGCCGAGGAACAGGAGCGCCGCGGCCGCCAGAAAAATTTGCATGTTCTTGTTGGCCAGCATAACATGGCTCCTTGCCGGCGCCCAATCCCGCCTATTTGAGCGCCATGCTGATTCCAAACGACCAGGCCTGGCTGGGAAACATCTCCAGCATTTCGCCGGACATCCCCGCTCCGCGCGGTTTCGGAGCCTGGGTTACGGTGGTGTTTATAAGCCGGATGGAGCCCGGCACCAACAGTTCCGAAAAGGGCAGCATGGCGATGCCGCCCGACCTGATGGTCTTGATCTCCTCCTGCCTCTTGCGGATGGCCGCCTCCTCTTCGCCCTGCTCGGGCAGCTTGGGGTCTTCGCGCCGCCTGGCGGCATACTCGACCATAACGGCCCGAAGCTCCTCCTGGAGGCGCTCCTCCTCGCCCTTTTCCGGCAGGCCGAAGGGCCGATAGGTGCGGAACCCCTGGAGCAGGCTCTCCAGCATCTGCTGGCCCACCATCATGTTGGAGGAAGTCGCGAAACCGCTGAGGGAGATGTTCTTTCCCTTGCCGCTTAGCTTGTCCAACCAAAGATAGCGCATTTCCGGATTGGCCTGGCTCATGATCGAATCGAAATTGACTATGTTCTTTATGTCAGACAGGATCTTCCCCCACACCACCCGGTTGACGTAGAGGGTCTTGACGGTGTTGACATAGCCGGAGAGCCTGGTGATTTCTTCGTTGATCTTTTTCCATTCGTCGCTCTTGGCCTGGGCTTCGCGCTTTTGCTGCTCCAGAACGGCGCGGCGCCGCGCCAGTTCGGGGACGACGTTGAGCTGGTAATTCATCGTGAAATAGCCCAGTAGGCCCAGCACCGCCAGCGTCGCGCAAATGACGAGCAATTGCGGCATCGGCATGCGCTCTTTTTTGCGCACGACGTCGGGCAGCAGGTTGATGTTGATCATGGCTCGCCGACTCCTTTCCTGGTTGCGGCCGCCCGCCCCGCGCTCAGTCGCGGGCGTGGCAGGCCAGCCCAAAGGCTACCGCCAACTCGTGGCCGTGATCCTCGACGATGTCGGCGTCGGCCTTCGACACGTCGACGGGGCCGAAGGAGGCGAAGATATCGGTCTCGATCTTGGTCATGCGGTTGAAGAGCGAGGCGACGCCCGGGAAGCCCAGCAATCCCCCGGAGAGGAACAGTTTCTCCGCCTCCCTGCCGTCGGCGGCGCTCTTGAAGGCGTCCAGGCAGGAACGGATCTCGGTGGCCATGTCCTCAAGGCCGGGATAAATGGCGTCCTTGACCTTGTCTATTTCGGCGCCCGGCGAGAGCTTCAGCCGCTCCGCCTCCGCCATGTCGCAGCCCAGGCGCTGGGAAACCATCTCGGTGAGGGCTATCCCCCCGACCGGGAACTCGCGGAAAACATGGTTGGCCCCGTCCGAAATCGCGATCAGGGTTTTCGAGGCGCCGAAGTTCACCATGCCGGCCGCCTTCCCCTTCTTGGCCATGGCCCAATCCAGGTTGGCCGTCTCCAGGGCGTTGGCCAGCGCCACCACCTCGACGTCAATCTGCACCGGAGTGATGCCGGCGCCGAAAAGGATGTCCAGCCGATCCTCGATGTCCTGCTGCCGCACCGCCGCCAGGAGGACCCGGGTTTGCTTGTCGCCGGAGATCTCGAAAACGTGGTAATCCAGCTGGGCCTCGGAAATGTCGTAGGGGATGTACTTCTCCGCCTCCTCGGCCACCGCCTTGTCGATGTCGCCCAGCTGCTCGTTGGTCAGGGTGATAAGCTGGAGGGTGGTGCTTTTGCCGCCGAAGCCGACGACCACCCGCTTCGCCCCGGCCGAGGCGGAACGGATGGCGGCCTTGACGGCGTCGCCGTAGGCGGAGGCGTCCTCGACCGGCACGCAGGAGCAGCTCGCCATCGCCAAATCCTCGCCCTTGCGCAGCATTTCCACCGTTTTAATCGACTGCGTCCCCAAATCCATCCCCAGGACGGCATTTTTTTTATCGCGTTTGGCCACGCCGATCTCCTTCCCGTCCGCCCGTTGGACGATCGTCCCCGCCGCCGCGGGCCGCCGAAAGCGGTCGATCCCGTCAATAATATGTCGCCGGAAGCGCCGGCCTTTTAAAAAATCCGGAAACAATCGCCTTCACCCCGGCCGCCGGAACGGGAATTTCGCGGGGAGCCGGGATTTTCCGTTGCCTGGAAGACGCCCATCCATATTATTCACCTTGGCCTGGACGACATCCGCCACGCCGGTTCGCCAAGGAATGGAAAACATGAACGCGCTGGAAACGCTCGCTGAACGCGGCATCGTCAACGCCATGTCCGACCCCGCCCTGGGCGATCTCCTCGGCCGGGAAACGGTCACGTTCTATTGCGGCTACGATCCGACCTTCCACAGTCTGCAACTCGGCAACCTTTTCGCCATAGTCACCATGCGCCGCCTCCAGGAACTTGGCCACCGCCCCGTGGCGCTGATCGGGGGCGGCACCGGCTGCATTGGCGACCCCTCCGGCCGCAGTTCCGAAAGGAATCTGCTCGACCGGGAAAAGGTGGAGGAAAACGTCCGCCGCATCCGGCGGCAACTGGAAAAATTCCTCGACTTTGGCCGCGGGGCCGGCGCCGCCGTCCTTGTCGACAACCGCGAATGGCTGGCCGCCTTCAACCTCCTCGACTTCCTCCGGGACGTCGGCCGCCGTTTCCGGGTCGGGGAAATGCTGGCCCGGGACTCGGTCAAGCGCCGCCTGGACACGGAGGACGGGCTCAGCTTCACCGAGTTCTCCTACCAGATCCTCCAGGCCTACGATTTCCTGCACCTTTACCGCAAGCTTGGCGTACGCCTCCAAATCGGCGGCGGCGACCAATGGGGCAACATAACCGCCGGCATCGACCTGATCCGCCGGGAGGAGTCGGCCCAGGCCTTCGGCCTGGTCATACCCCTGGTGACCGATTCACAGGGCCGCAAATTCGGCAAATCCGCCGCCGGCGCCGTTTACCTGGACGCCGCCGTCAGCAGCCCCTACCAAATGTACCAGTTCCTCCTGAACGCCGAGGACGCCTGCGTCGTCCAATACCTCAAATATTACACGTTCCTCCCGCTCGAGGAAATAGCCCGGTTGGAAAAAGAGGCCGCCGCCCGGCCGGAAGGGCGCGAGGCCCAGCGGCGGCTGGCGGCGGAAACGGTGAAATTCGTCCACGGCGCCGCCGGGCTGGCCCAGGCGGAAAAAGCCACCCGGGTTTTCTTCGGCGAGGCGATCGAGGACGTGTCGGACGAGGATTTGCAAAGCATCTTCGCCGGGGTTCCCCGGATGGAGCTGTCCCGCGATCGGCTGGCGGCCGGCCTCAACATCGTCGAACTCCTGGCCTCGACCCCGCTTTGGCAGGGCAGGAACGACGTCCGCCGCTCCATCGGGCAGCGCGGAGCCTACCTCAACAACCGCCCGGTGGAAAGCTGCGGCCTGGTCGTCGATTCCTCCTGCCTGGCCGCCCCGGGGGCGCTGGTGGTCAGGAAGGGAAAAAAGAACTACGCGCTGGTTCGGGTGATTTAGGAAAGGCGTCCGCCCATGCCGCTCCCCCTTCCCGCCGCCGGCGATCCGCCCGGGAAAAAGCGCCTCGAATGGCTGCGGCGGGAGCTAAGCCGCCACAACGATCTCTATTACAACCAGGCGGCTCCGGAAATAAGCGACGCCGACTACGACGCGCTGTTCGCGGAATTGACGGAAATCGAGAAGAACCATCCCGAATTGGCCAGTCCGGACAGCCCGTCCGCCCTAGTGGGGGCGATCCCGGTCCGGCGCTCCAAAAAAGACGCCTTCCCCCCGCACCGCCACGCCGTCCCCATGTTGTCGATCGCCAACACCTATTCGGCGGGGGAAATCCGGAAATTCATCGGCCGGGTGGAAGGCGCCCTCAGGGAGGCCGGGGACGCGCGGCCGCCCGCCTTCGTGGTGGAATTGAAAATCGACGGCCTGGCCTTCGCCGCCTTTTACCGGAACGGGGAATTCCGCCTGGGCGCCACCCGGGGGGACGGCGCGATCGGCGAGAACGTCACCGCCAGCCTGACGGCCATCGCCGGATTCCCCAAAAGGCTGGCCCCGCCGCATCCGGCGGAGGAAATTGAGGTCAGGGGGGAGATCTACATGCCGGCGGCGGTGTTCGCCCGCCTGGCGGCGGAACAGGAGGAGGCGGGGGGCCGGGTTTTCGCCAACCCCCGGAACGCCGCCGCCGGCAGCTTGAAACTCCTGGATCCGGCCGCCGTCGCCGCGCGAGGCCTGGCTTGCTTCTTTTACCAGGTGGTGGGGGCGGGCGAATTCGGGCTGGACAGCCAAGCGGCGGCCCTGGAACGCCTGGCCGAATGGGGCTTGCCGGTGAATCCCGTCCGCGGCCGCTTCGCCGAGGCCGAAGGATTGCTCGCCTTCCGCGATCGCCTGGACGGCGAGCGGCACAGCCTGCCCTACGGCACCGACGGGTTGGTGATAAAGGTGGATTCCTTCTCCCAGCAGGAAATCCTGGGCCTGGGCAGCCGCTCGCCCAACTGGGCCGTGGCCTACAAATTCGCCCCGGAGCGGGCGCAAACGCGAATCACCGGCATCCGCGTCCAGGTCGGCAAACTCGGCCGGCTCACCCCGGTGGCCGATCTGGAGGCGGTCATGCTCGCCGGCTCCAGCGTCGCCCGCGCCAGCCTGCACAACGAAAGCTACATCGCCGAAAAGGACATCCGGATTGGCGACCTGGCGCTGGTGGAAAAGGCGGGGGAAATCATCCCGCAAATCCACAGCGTCCTGACGGAAAAGCGGACCGGCGGCGAGCGGATCTTCGCCATGCCGTCCGCCTGCCCGGTTTGCGGCCGCGAGTCGGTCGCCAGCGAAAACCCCGGGCCGGACGGCCGGCGGACGGTCCTCCGCTTCTGCCGGAACCGCTCCTGCCCCGCCCAGCGCCTCGCCCGCCTGGTCCATTTCGCCTCCCGCGACGCCATGGACATAGAGGGCATGGGATCGGCCGCCGTCGGCTGGCTCTTGGAACAAAACCTGCTGGCCGACGCGGCCGACATCTACCAACTGACCCGGCGCCAGCTTCTTCCCATGACCAAAAGCGGACGCGGACTTCTCGACGCCTCCGGCGCTTCGGCGGAGGAACCGGCCAAAATGGTCGACAACCTCCTGGCCGGCATCGCGGCCTCGAAAAAACGCGGCCTGGCCCGGCTGCTCTTCGCCCTTTCCATCCCGGACATCGGCGACGCGGCGGCCCAGGCCCTGGCCAGACGCTTCAAGTCCATGTCGGCGCTGCGGAGCGCTCCGGAAAGCGGGATCGCCGACACCCCGATGGGCGGCGGCGCCGCCTATCGGACGCTGGGGCGCAAATCCGCCGCCGTCCTGGCCCAAGCCGTCGCCGGCCTGCCGCCGGGGAGCGCCGGCGGAAATCTGGCCGGCTTCCTGGAGGGATTGCGGCTGGCGCAATTCGGCAAAAAGAAATGCGAGGCCGTGGCCAAACGCTTCGCCGGCCTTGAGGACTTGTCGCGGGCCGGAGTCGATGAAATAGCCCTGACCGAAATGGGCGCCTCGCAAGTGCGGCGCACCCTGGGGTCGGTGGCGGCCAAATCGCTCCGGGCCTTTTTGGACGATCCGGCGAATGGCGGGATCATCGACCGCCTGGCCGCGGCCGGCGTCGCCATGGACGACGCCCCCCCGGCCGGCGCCTCCCCGGTCTCCGGCAAGGTTTTCGCGTTCACCGGAACCTTGCCGAACCTGGGCCGATCCGAGGCCAAGCGGCTTATCGCGGCGGCCGGCGGCCTGGCGGCGGGAAACGTCAGCCAAAAAACCGACTATCTGGTGGCCGGCTCCGATCCGGGGAGCAAGCTCGGCAAAGCCGGCGAACTGGGCATAAAAATCCTTGACGAGGCGGGGCTGCTCGCCCTTTTGCGAACCTGATCCTTCCCGGGAGGCACGCGATCCATGCGCGAGATGTTCGATTTCCACACCCACACCTTGATTTCCGACGGCGATTTCATCCCGGCGGAGAGCGCCAGGCGGGCCGAGGTGGCCGGCTACCGCATCCTGGGCTTTTCCGATCACTCCGACTGCGCCACCCTGGAAAGCCAGATGCCGCTGATCCTCGCGGCGGCCAGGGCGGAAAACCGGAGCCGCAGCGGCTTGACGGCGCTGCCCGGCACCGAGCTCACCCACGTCCGGCCCGGCCAAATCCGCGAGGCGGTACGCTTGGCCCGGGAGCTTGGCGCCTGTTACGTGTTGGCGCACGGCGAAACCCTGAGCGAACCGGTGGCGCCCGGCACCAATCTGGCCGCCATCGAGGCCGGCGTCGACATCCTGGCCCATCCCGGACTAATCAGCCCGGACGAGGCCAGGCTGGCGGCGGAAAGGGGCGTGCGGCTGGAGATATCGGGGAAGCGCGGGCACTCGCTGGCCAACGGCCACGTGGCCAAGCTGGCCCGGAAATTCGGCGCCGGGCTCATCTTCGGCTCCGACGCCCACACGGTGGGGGACATGCCGACCCGCGACTTCGCCGAGCGCGTCTGCCTGGCGGCCGGGCTGGAAGAGCCGGAGGTCGCCGAGATGTTCCGCCAAGCCGGGGAGTTTGGCTTGCGGCTGGCCAAGCTCGCCGGGCAAGGCGGCGATCCGGGAACGCCAGGCCCTAGACCCGGCTCCCGCTGAGGCGGTCCGAGGCTAAGCCGGTTGCCGATGGCATTGATATGCGGAATTGCCATAACCATCCACTTTTCAGATGGCGGATTTCCGGCGGCGTTTCCTTTGAGCAACTCTGGACTTGCTGAGGTCAACCAACCCGTCGGGGTTCAACTTTTGTTGCCGCCGTGCGAAAATCCGGAAAAAAACCTGTTGACTTTTTACGACTTCCCGCGTAAGTAATATAAAAGGGTTCTTGGTTTACGGACAGAGGACGAGGAGCGTTAAGGTGTCGGCATTGTATACGTTAAAGGGCGATAGCGCCGAGGCGTTGCCGAGCGGAAGCGTGTTGTGCGGCAGCGTAAACTTGGCATCAGTTTGGGGGGGGGGGGGGGGGGGGGGGGGGGGGGGGGGGGGGGGGGGGCGCGGGGTGGGGGGGGGGGGGGGGGGGGGGGGGGG
>JAISYD010000093.1 GCA_031270145.1 Planctomycetota bacterium | reverse complement strand
AGCAGATCCGCCCCGGGCGCGTCGGGAGGCAGCCGGATCAGCCGGTGCTCCACGCCGTTGGCCCCGGCCAGTTTCGCCTGGGCCGCGGCATACCAATCGGAGCCGGGATCCCGGTTGGCCTGGATGGCGGCCAGGACCGCTTTCCTCCCCGCCGCCGCCAGGAGCCCGACGCCCGCCGCCGTCTCCGCCAGAATCCCCGCCGCCGCCGCCGCACCCTCTAATATTGTCGCCGTCATGCGCCTTTCCCTCTTGTCATTGGCGGGACCAGGTGGACGCCCCGCCCCGATCCTTGATTTCCACCCCCAGCTCTTTCAAGCCGTCGCGGATGCGATCCGACAGGCGGAAATCCTTGCGCTCCCGCGCCTCGGTCCGCAAGGCCAGCAACAGGTCGATATAGGCGGCCGAGGCGTCGGCGCGGCCGGCCGGCCTCTCCAGGGGTATTCCGAGGACGCCTAGCAGGGGGAGCAGCAGGTTCCTGGCGGCCAGCAACTGGCCTGGCGGCGCGTTTCCCGCCACGCCGGCGTTGATCCGATTGACGCCGTCGTAAACGGCGGCCAGGGCCTGAGGGGTGTTGAAGTCGTCGTCCATGGCCTCGCGGAAACGGCCTTCCGCCCGGGTTAGTTCCTCGGCCAGGCCAACCGGCTCGGGCTTGGCGCCCGGCGCCTTCGCCAGCGCCAGGGCCGATTCCTCCAGGCAGTTGTGGATGCGTCCCAGGGCGGTTTCGGACTGGACCAGAAATTCGGGCCGGTAAAGGATGGGCATGCGGTAATGCGTGCCCAGAAGCCACAGGCGGAGGGCGGCCGGACTGGCGATCCGGAAGGCGTCGCGCAGCCAGAAGGCGTTGCCCTTGGATTTGCCCATCTTTTCGCCGTCCGCGTCCGCGCCGGGCCCGCCGATCGTCACAAAGCCGTTGTGGAGCCAGTGGCGGACAAGGCGGCGGCCGGAAAAGGCTTCGGACTGGGCCAGCTCGTTTTCGTGGTGGGGGAAGACGAGATCGGCGCCGCCGCCGTGGATGTCCAGTTGGAAATCGCAGTACTTGCCGCTCATGGCCGAGCATTCGATGTGCCAGCCGGGCCGGCCCGCCCCCCAGGGCGAGTCCCAACTGGGTTCGCCGGGCTTGGCGGCCTTCCACAGGGCGAAGTCCCGGGGGTTGCGCTTTTCCGCGTCCTGTTCCACCCGGTGTTCGGTGTCGGCGGCGTCGCAATTGCGGCCCGACAGACGGCCGTAGTCGGCGAAGGTAGAAACGTCGAACCACACTCCCTTGCCGGCGGCGTAGGCGTTGCCCTTGGCCACCAGCCCGGCGATCAGCCGGATCATGTCGCCGATGTGCTCGGTCGCCCGGGGTCGGATGACCGGGGAAGCCACCCCCAGGGCCGCCATGTCCTGTTCGTACTCGTCCTGACAACCGCGGGCCAGCGCGGTCCAGGCAATGCCCAGCTCAGCGGCCCGGTTGATGATCTTGTCGTCAATGTCGGTGATGTTGGAGATGAAGAGGACGGCCAGGCCCGAATATTCCAGGTAGCGGCGGATGCTGTCGAAAACCACGGCCGGGCGGGCATGGCCGATGTGGCTGGAGGCGTAGACGGTCGGCCCGCAAACATACATGGCGACCCGGCCGGGCTCGCGGGTCGCCAGCCCCTCCTTTTCGCGCGTCTCGGTGGAGTAAACCCTTATGCCCATAAGCGCCTCCCTTGGCCCGCGCCAAGCCGAACGGCCTCGGCGCCCTCCGCGCTAGAGGAATTCGATTTTGTCGATGCGGATCTCCTGGTTGCCGCCCGGCAGCTCCGCCGTCACGACGTCGCCCGGGGCATGGCCGATCATGGCCTTGGCCAGGGGCGAGTTAACCAGGATGCGGCCGGAGGCGGGATCCGCCTGCCCGGCCCCGACAATGGTCCGCACCAGCGGTTTCCCGTCGCCCCGGCGGGTGAAGGTCACGGTACAACCAAGCACCACCTTGTCCCTGGGCGCCTTGGACGGATCGACGATGATGGCGTTGGCGAGCATCCCGTTCAGATTGGCGATGCGGGCGTTGAGCATGCCAAGTTCCTCGCGGGAGGCGTGGTAATCGGCGTTTTCCCGGAGATCGCCCTTCTCCCTGGCCTCCTCGATGGCCCGCTGGATCGCCGGGCGCTTGTTCTCAAGTTCCGCCATTTCCGCCTTGATCCTGGCCATGCCCTCCTCGGTCATGGGCACCGCGTCGTTGGTCGACATTTTTTTCCCTCTCCCTCAGCGTCCGCCCGCGGCGAATTCAGCCAGCCGCCGGCAGCCCTCCTCGATAACCTCTTCGCTGGCGGCATAGGAGATGCGGATGTGGCCGGGGGCGCCGAAGGCTTCGCCCGGCACCGCGGCCACCAGCGCCTTCTCCAGGGCGGCTTCGCAGAATTCCAGGGGGGTGTTGATTCTCTTGCCGCCCAGGGTCCGTCCGAACAGGCCGGAAATGTTCGGCAGGGCGTAAAACGCCCCGCTGGGCATGGCCATGGAAAAGCCGGGGACGGCGTTCAACAGGCGGTGGATCAGTTGCCGCCGCCGGTCGAAGACGGCCGCCATTTCCGCCACGCAGTCCTGGGGGCCGGTCAGGGCCGCCAGGGCCGCCGCCTGGGCGGGGAAGGACAGGTTGGCGCAGGTCTGGCTCTGGATGTTTTCGATGACCGCCGCCAGCCGGGGAACGGCGCCAATCCAGCCGACGCGCCAGCCGGTCATGGCGTAGGCCTTGGAGCAGCCGTTCACCGCCACCGTGTGGTCGCGACAGTATTCCGACACCGAGGCGATCGATTTGTGAACCGCGCCGCCGAAGATCAGGCAGTCGTAAATCTCGTCCGACAGGCACCAAAGCCCGCGCCGCTCCAGGAGCCGGCCAATCTCCTCAATGCCGGCCGGCGGCACGACCTGGCCGGACGGGTTGGAGGGCGAATTGAGGATGAGCAGCTTGGTCGCCGGGGTGACGGCCCGGTCAATCGCCCCGGCCGACACGGCGAAACGATCCTCCTCCCGCGATTCGACAAACACCGGCGTCCCGCCGGCCAGGCGGACCATCTCGGGATAGCTGACCCAGTAGGGAGCGGGGATCAACACCTCGTCGCCGGGGTTGACCAGCGCCAGCAGGGCCAGGTAAATGGAATATTTGCCGCCAGGCGAAACCACCGCCTGCGACGCCCGGTAGGGGAAGCCGATTTTGCGGCTGAGCGTCCCGGCCACGGCCTCGCGGAGTTCCGGCATCCCCCCCACCGCCGTATAGCCGTGCCGGCCGGCGTCGATGGCCCGCTTGGCGGCCTCGCAAATATGGGGCGGGGTGGGGAAATCCGGCTCGCCGACGCTGAGGGATATCACGTCCTTCCCCTCGGCCCGCAGTTTTTTGGCCTTGGCGCTCATGGCGAGGGTGGCGCTGGGGGCGAGGGCGAGGGCCCGCTGGCTGATGAATTCGCCGGTCATTTCCTTCCTCCTTCTCCGCGATATGCGGAGCCTGTACCGACAGACTCCGCGCGCCATGCCGCCCCTTGCCGGGACAAGCCCCGGGCGGCGGCGATTTCCCTTTTCGGCGCCGAAACTTCGTCGTAGCGGCGCAAATACAAGTCCAACCCGTCGGCATCCGCCAGGCCCAGGGCCAAGCTCTGGGCCTGGCTGGCCCTGGCCAGCTCGCCCGCCGCCAGCCAGGCCGCCGCCAGGGTGTCCAACAGGGCGGCCGATTCCGAGGCCAGGCCGCCGCCGGGCAACTCCTCGTCCGAGGTCAGGGCCAATTGGATCAACTGGAGCGCCCGCCGCGCGTCCCGGCCGGCGGCTTCGGGGGCGGTGGCGAGGAGATAGGCCCGGCTGTTCAAAAGGAGAAGCCCTCTCCCCCGGCGCCACTCCCCGTCCGGCGCCTGTTCCAACGCCGCCGCCGCCCGGTCCAGGCTGGCGAAGGCCTTGGCGTAATCCCCGACCCCGGCATACACGTCGGCGGCGATCATGGCGATCAGGAAGGCGTTTTCGGCGCCGTCTCCCCGCCAGGCGTCCAGGCCGGCGAAAAGGTTGGCGGCATTGCCGAGGTAGCCGGCTGGCCGGGGCGAGCGTCCGGCCGTCCAGGCCAGGGCCAGGGCCAGGTTGGCCGCCAGGCTCGGACGCTCCGGCAGGGCGGCCGCGTAGATCCGCCCCAGGGCCAGGAGGCGGCCGGCCTCGTCCGGCGCCGCCAGGGAGACGCGGAACGGCAACTCCGCCATCCAGGCCTCGCGCTGCCTGGCCCAAAGGACGCCGGCCAGCCAGCCCAAGGCCAGCAGCGCGGCGGGAAGCGCCAGGGCCGCGAGCGCCGTCCGGAACCACTCCGGACGGCGGAAACCGCCGGGCGGCAATCCGCATTCCTCGCGGCTGTAACGGCCAAAAAGCAGTTCCCCGCCACTCCGTTCCGGCATTGTCCGGACTCCCGGTCGGCCAGGCCCGTTATTCGAAGACGACGCTTTCCATTTCCAGGAGCCCCGACTGGGCCAGCAGCGGCTCCTGCGAGCGGTCCATGGAGGCATGAAAGAAATCCGCCCCGGCCGCCGTGGCGTTTGCCATGGCGCATTGCCGGAGATCGGCCCCGGCCAAAATGGCGCCGGACAGGTTGGCGCCCGAAAGATCCGCCCCGCTCAAATCGGCGCAGCACAGGTCGTAACCGGAGAGATCCATCCCACGCAAATTCATGCCGGTGAGCTCGATTCCGTCCCGGATGTCCTGACACCAGCGGTTCCAGCCGGCGGAGTCGTTTTTGCCGATGCACTCGCGGAGCTTTTGCCCCGGGGTGATCCGCCGCATGCTCCGCCCGCTTATCTCGATCTCCACGTCGTAGCCGCCGCGCACCCGTTTCAGGCCAATCACCCGGCCGTTCACCATCGCTATGTTCTCGCCCCGGCCGTTCTTGCTCGCCTGCACCGTCACCTCCAGCACGGCCTGGCGCACCAGGTCCGTCTTGTTGCAGTGGAGAATCAGGCGCGAGTCGTCCAGGAAAACCGCCTCGCTCGCGCCGAGCTTGCGGTCCAGGCCGGCGCCGTTGAAGGCGCGGTAAAACGCCCGCTTGGCCTGCTCCGGCGAGGCGATGAACAGGGGCGCGCTGTCGGATTCGTTGATCAAGCCGTCCAGCCTGGAAATCAGGCTGTCGATCAGCTCCAACTCCTGGAAATCCGCCGTCGCGTCTGGCATGGGATCGCCCCTATCCGTCCTTTCCCGGTCTGGCCGGCTAGCCGTCCATCTGGCGCTTTTTCCTTTCCGCCGCCACCTCCTCGGCGATGCGGAGGGGGACGGTCTCGTATTGCTCGAAATGCATGGTGAAGGAGCCCCGGCCCTGGGTCATGTTGCGCAGCTCCGAGGCGTAGCCGAACATGTTGGCCAGGGGGACGACGGCCTTGATCATCTGGCCGGCCGCCAGCGGCTCCATGCCGACGATGCGACCCCGCTTGCCGCACAGGTTGCCGGTAATGCCGCCGGCGAAGTCCTCCGGGCTGGAGACGTTGACCGACATCATCGGTTCGAGGAGCTGGGGATTGGCCTTCAGCAGCGCCTTGCGGAAGGCCAGGGAGGCGCAGGTCCGGAAAGCCTGCTCCGAGGAGTCGACCTCGTGGTGCTTGCCGTCGAAGAGGGTCACCCGGACGTCCACCACCGGATAGCCGGCGAAGGCGCCCTTGGCCAGGGCATCGGTCACGCCCTTCTGGACCGCCGGGATATATTCTTTGGGAATGGCCCCGCCAACGATGCCGTTGACGAACTCGAAGCCCGTCCCCGGGGCCAGCGGCTCGATCCGAAGCGCCACCTGGGCGAACTGGCCATGGCCGCCGGTCTGCTTGGCGAAACGCTCGCTCACCTCCGAAACGATGGTGGCGGACTCGCGGTAGGCCACTTGGGGGGCGCCGGTCCGGACCTCGACGCCGAACTCGCGGCGCATGCGGTCAATGAGGATGTCGAGGTGCAGCTCGCCCATGCCGGCGATTATGGTGTCGCCGGTTTCCGGATCGCCGGAAACCAGGAAGGTGGGATCCTCCTCCGAGAGCTTCTGGAGCGCCTTGTCGATATTGTCGCGGTCCTCCCTTTTCCGGGGGGAAATGGCGATGGACAGCACCGGGGCGGGGAATTCGATGGCTTCCAGGATAATCGGGTCGCTCTCGCAGCAGATGGTGTCGCCGGTTACGGCGTCGCCGATGCCGATGACCGCCCCGATATCGCCTTCGTACAGGCAGTCGACCATTTCCTGGCGGTTGGCGTGCATGCGCATGATCCGGCCTACCCGCTGGCGCTTGTTCTGGGTGGAATTGAGGACGTAGGAGCCGCTTTCCAGCCGGCCCGAATAAACGCGGACATAGACCAGCTTGCCGACATGGCGATCCGTCATTATCTTGAAGGCGATGGCGGCCAGGGGGTTGCCCTCGCCCGGAACCCGGCGGCGGACGCTGCCCCGGGCCGACTCGCCGATGATCGGCGGCTTGTCGGCGGGGCTGGGGAGATAATAAACGATGGAGTCCAGGAGCATCTGCACGCCCTTGTTCTTAAAGGCGCTGCCGCAGAGTACGGGACAGATTACCTGGTTGTGGGTGGCTTTTTTCACCACCTCCCGGAGCTCGTCCGGGCGGATCTCGCCGTCGGCCAGGTATTTCTCCATCAGGCCGTCGTCCTGCTCGCAGGCCTTTTCCAGCAGGTTGCGCCGCCATTCGGCGGCGGTTCTGAGCATGTCCTCCGGGATGTCCTCCACCCGGACGGTCATTCCCTTGTCCTTCTCGTCGTAATAGTTGGCCTGGTTGGTTACCAGGTTGATCACGCCGGAAAATTCGGAGCCCTCGCCGATAGGAATGGCGATGGGGACGGCGTTGGCGCCGAGGAGCTTCTTGATTTTCTCGACCACGCCGAAGAAATCGGCCCCGACCCGATCCATCTTGTTGACGAAGGCGATACGGGGGACCTCGTATTTGTCGGCCTGGCGCCAGACCGTCTCCGACTGGGGCTCGACCCCGCCCACGGCGCAGAACAGGCCGATGACGCCGTCGAGCACCCGGAGGCTGCGCTCGACCTCCACGGTGAAGTCGACGTGCCCGGGGGTGTCGATGAGGTTGATTTCGCAGTCCTTCCAGCGGGTGGTGGTGGCGGCGGAGGTGATGGTGATGCCGCGCTCTTGCTCCTGGGGCATCCAATCCATGATGGCGGCGCCGTCGTGGACTTCGCCGATTTTATGGCTTTTGCCGGTGTAATAGAGGATGCGCTCGGAGCAGGTGGTTTTGCCCGCGTCGATATGCGCCATGATGCCGATGTTCCTGACCTTCCCCAACGGGACGCTTCTTTCCGCCGCCATGCCGTTAAAACTCCCACAATCAGATCGATCCGCGCCTCCCGCGTCGGCCGGGCGCGAAACGCCCGCCGGCGTGAACGCTGGCCGTGAATTGGCGCGGACGCCCGGACGGGCGCCGCGAAATTCGGAAAGCCGGATCAAGGACCAACAATAAACAGCAAGCCGCCTCCCTGGCGGCTTGCGCTTCCTGGCACAAGCTGGATTATACGGCCCTAAGCCGTAAACGCAAGCATAAATCCCGGCGAATCCGAGGGCATTCCGCCTTGCCGCTTCCGTACGGCCGGTTATGGGGAACCGCCGCCCGCCGCCGCCTCGACTACCCTCCCTTTAGCATTGAGTACATGGCGGATCAAGTTTTCCAGGCGTAAACCGGAACTTGCCGCCGGAACCGCATAAAGCGTTATTCCATGGTCTTAATTTTCCGGACCGTTATATCAGCGTTTCCGCCACGCCAGGCTGTTTTTCACCGCCCGGCGGGACGCGAATTCGAATCCCGCCTTGACCACGACATTGGCGAGGACGATGAGCATGCCCATGGCGGCGGCGGCGGTGTCGCCGGCGTCGTCCATGTTCACGACCGCCACCGAAGCCAGGGCGGTGTCGGGCGTATACAGGAAAATCACCGCCGACACCGTGGTCATGGAACTGACGAAATAGAAGCC
>JAISYD010000359.1 GCA_031270145.1 Planctomycetota bacterium | reverse complement strand
TGGCGGCGCATCGCGAAGCCAGGCGGAGGGCCGAAGCCGAACTGCCCCGCCTGGCGGCGGCTTGCGGAGAGTCGGAATTCCTCAGGGCCGAGGCGATCCGCCGTTTCCGGGCCGCGTGGTTCGCCAAATATCCGGGCGGCGACCTGGCCGTGGTCAGGGGGCTGGGCGAGGGGCGTCCGGCCGGCTTGGCCGAGGTGATCGCCGAGCTGGCCGGCGGCAGTTTGTTCGGAAGCGACAAGCTGGTGCTGGTGTACCAGGCGGATCGGCTGATTTTTCCCGGCCGGGGCGGCCAGGGGGGGGCGGCGCCGGAAAAGGGCAACGCGCGGGAACTGGCCTTCCTGGAGCGGGTGGAAAACCTCCCGGAGCGAACCTGGCTATTCCTTGAAACAGCCAGCCTGCCCAAGAACCGCCCGCTCGGCAAACGCCTGGCCGCCGCCGCCTTTCCGATCCCATGCCCGACCCCGAACCAGCGGGACATCCCCGCCTGGCTGGCGGAAAGGGCGGGGGAATTGGGGAAGGCCATTGCGCCGGCCGCCGCCGAGTTGCTCACCCGGGCGCATGGCGCCGATATGGGGGCGCTGGCCGGCGAGATGGAAAAGCTCGCCGTTTTCGCGGGCGACGCGGCCGAAATCAGCGCCGGAATGGCGGAGTTGTTCATGACCGGCAGCGTGGAGTTCGATATTTTCGGCTTCGGCAACGCCATCGAGGCCGGCAATCGCCGCCAGGCGGTTTCCTTCGCCCGGCGCATCGCTGTGCAGGGCACGCGGGATCGGGGGGGGAGGCGCGAAGGCGGGGAGGACTCGGCCCACAAGGTGTTGTCGATGTTGGCCGGGACGCTGCGCCTGCTTTTGCTGGCGAAGGTGGCGCTGGTCCGGCGGCTCGCTCCCGCCGCCTTCGCGGCCGAGGAGAAGCTTTCGCCCATGCGTGCGGCAAGGGTCATGGAGGCCGCGGCCGGCTTCGAACTGCCGCGGCTGCGCCGGATGCTGGCCCGGATGGCCGGGGAGATGCGGCGCCTGCACGACACGGGGGGGGACGCCCTCCTATCCCTGGAGACCATGGCCGCGGCGCTGACCGAAAGGTGAACCAATGCCCATGCAGGAACGTTTCTTGGTGGACGTGGATCTTTCGACCGTCCCCCTTTTCCGCACCCGCTGCCTGGTGATCGGCTCCGGCATCGCCGGCCTTTCCGCCGCCCTGGCCGCCGCCGCCAAGGGGTCGGTGATCCTTGCCTGCAAATCCGAGCTGGGGGAAAGCAACACCACCTACGCCCAGGGCGGGATCGCCGCGGCGCTGGCCGACGACGACACGGTCGATCTTCACATCGAGGACACGCTGCGATCCGGCTGCGGGCTGTGCGACGCCGAGGCGGTGCGGCTGATGGCGGTCGAGGGCCGGGAACGCTGCGGCGAGCTCATCGCCATGGGGGTTGATTTCGACCGGGTCGACGGCCGGATATCCTTCACCCGCGAGGGCGCCCATTCCCGCCGGCGGATCCTCCACGCCGACGGAGACGCCACCGGTCGGGCCATATCCAGGACCCTGATCGGGGCGACGGGCCACAATCCCAACATCCACGTCCTGGAAAACCATTTCGCCATCGATCTCCTGCACGGGGACGGCGTGTGCCGCGGGGCCCTGTTCCTCGACACCCGCTACGGCCGCTACATCCGGGTCGAGGCGGTCTTCACGGTTGTGGCCTCGGGCGGCCTGGGACAGGTCTTCCGGGAAACCACCAACCCGGCCGTCGCCACCGCCGACGGCTACGCCATGTGCTTCCGGGCCGGGGCGCGGATGCGGGACATGGAGTATATCCAATTCCATCCCACTACCCTGTACCTGGCCGGCGCCCCGCGCTTCCTCATAAGCGAGGCGGCGCGGGGCGAGGGCGCCCTGCTGATCAACCAGGCGGGCGAGCGCTTCATGCAACGCTATTCGGACGAGGGGGAGCTCTCGCCCCGCGACGTGGTGAGCCAAAGCATTTTCCGGGAGTTGGCCGCCAGCGGGGACACCTGCGTTTACCTGGATCTCCGCCACCTGGATCCGGAGCTGGTGGCGAGGCGCTTCCCCACCATCATGTCGGTGTGCGCCGAGTACGGCATAAACATCCTGGAGGCTCCGATACCGGTTCGGCCGGCGGCGCACTACATGATGGGCGGGGTGGCGACGGACGTGAACGCCGCCACCGGGGTGGAAAACCTGTACGCCGCCGGCGAGGCGGCCTTCACCGGCGTGCACGGCGCCAACCGGTTGGCGTCCAATTCGCTGCTTGAGGGCCTGGTTTTCGGCCATCGGGCCGGATTGGCCGAGCCGGCGGACCGCGGCGCCTTCGCGCCCGGGAGGCTCCGTAAACGCCTGCCCGCCCATGGCGCCAAGCTGGACATCGACGACATCAGCCGCAGCCTCAAGTCCCTCGCCTGGAGGAATCTCGGAGCCTTCCGGGACGAGCCCAGCTTGGTCGAGACGATTGAAACCCTCAAGGCCTGGAGCCGTTACGTCCTGGCCGAGGAGTTCCATATGCGGCCCGGCTTCGAAATCCAGAACATGCTGACCGTGGCCAGGCTGATGACCGAGGCGGCCTTGCTGCGCACGGAAAGCCGGGGGGCGCATCAAAGAACCGATTATCCGGAAACCAGCCCGGCCTGGGCCAGGCATAGCAGTCTCGCCATAAGCGATATGGAGTGATCCGCAAATGAGGCATTTGCCGACAGCGACTGTTTTGGCGATCATCCTCGCCGCGTTCCCGCCCCGCCTCCGGGCGGATCTTGGCGCCGGGGAAGCCGCCATGCCTTCGACCGAGAGCCGCGCGGCCGGCGTCTGGAGCCGTTTTGCCGGCCTAGCGGAGGAATTGGAGGCGGAAAAACTGGAGATCCGGGATGAACTGATCGCGGCCAACCTTGGCTATTTGGCCGCTTTCGGCAAAGCCCTGGCCGAAGCCCGGGGATTGGCTCCGGACGATCCCGTCCGGCCGTTGGCCTGGGCCAGGGTCGAATACTTGCTTGAAACTTCTTTCCGCCTCCTGGAAAGCACTGGCGAATACGAGGCGTTCCTTGCCGCCACCGGAGGCCTGAGGCAACCGCCGGCGCCGGAAATGGAGACGCCGCCGCCGCCGGGCCAGGGGGGCGGCGAATCGAGCATTCCCGGCTCCGGCCTGGTTTTCAGCGACGCCTCGGGGAGGCGCTTGCTGCCGGCGCTGGTTGCCGGGGAGTGGATCCTGGTCGATGCCGAAACCTCGCGGCCGGCCTCCGCCGATCAGGATATCTCGGCCGTCCCCGCGGCGCCGCCGCTGGAAGATGGGGGCGGGGACTTCATTCCGGCCCTGGGGCGTTCGGCCTGGCTGCGGGCCCTGGCCCTTGAGCGTATGGGCCGCGTCGAGGAGGCCGGCGCCGAAGCCGCCGGTCTCGGCCTGATCCGCGATTGGCTGATCCTGGGGCCGCTCGACCGCGATGCCGACATTTCTTTTTCGGGGCCGCAAAACATCCTGGGCGCGCCGGCCCCGGACGGTTCCCCGCCCGTGTTCAACGGGCTGAGCGGCCCGGTGTCCTGGCGGCCCTTCAAATCGGCCGATCCCCTGGGTCGTCTGTGGCCCGGCGCCATGTTCCGCGCTCGAGGCAACAAGGTCGGTTGCGCCCTAGCCTTGGTACATTCGCCTGTCGACGTTGGAGCCGTGCTGCATTTCGGCTCCGGCTCGCCCGCCAGCGTCGGCGTCAACAACGGGAGCGGCCGCCGCGAGCATTTCGGCGGATCCCCGGATCCGGATCGGGAGGCGATCGACGTTTGGTTGAGGAAGGGCTGGAACGCCATCTTCGTCCGCATGGAATCCTCCCCCGGCGAGTGGGGTATCGCCGCCCGGCTCACCGATCCGCGCGGCGCCGCCTTGCCGGTGGGGATCGCCGGGCCGGAGCCGGGAAACCTGGCGGCCATCCTCGCCGAGGCGGCCAAGGCCGTGGAGAATTCCGTCCTGGATGTCCACTACCGTCCGCCGGAGCGGGCCGGCGCCGACAGCGTGTCCGTCCTGATCGATCGGGTACTTGAGCATTCGGACGACGCCCGCGCCGCCTTCTACCTGGCCACCTTCCTGATGGCCAGGCGCACTATGGACGGGGCGCATCGCTTTGATCGGGAATTGATCCTCCAGTGGGCGGTCAAGGCGTCCGACGGCGATCCCTTTTTCGCCCTGACGGCGGCCCGTTGCGTCGATTCCGGCCTGGACGGCCCGGATCGGGAGGCGATCGACGTTTGGTTGAGGAAGGGCTGGAACGCCATCTTCGTCCGCATGGAATCCTCCCCCGGCGAGTGGGGTATCGCCGCCCGG
>JAISYD010000340.1 GCA_031270145.1 Planctomycetota bacterium | reverse complement strand
CCGCATGCCCATCTTCATCGAGCCGGAAGAGGTCATCATGGGGCATTTCGCCTCCCGGCCCCGCGCCGCCGAGGTGTTCCCCGAGGTCAACATGGCGTTCATGGAGGAAATCGACCATTTCGCGACCCGGCCCTACAACCGCCTGTTGGTGACCGACGAGGTCAAGACCGCCCTTCGGGGCATCGCGCCCTACTGGCGGGGCAAAACCCTGACCGAGCGCCTGCGGGAACTCCGCCCGCCGGAACTGATCCGAAGCGTCCGGACCGGCCTGACCAGCAACAGCCACGAATGGAGCGGCTTCGCCCATGTGGCGCTCGACTACCGGAAAATCCTCCACCAGGGCGTCGAGGGTCTCCGCCGGGAGGTCGAAGCGCGCCGGAACGCCCTGGACCTGGGCGATCCGGACTTCTCCGCCAAACTTTCCTTCTACCGGGCCTGCCTCGAGGTCTGCGACGGCATTTTGCTTTTCGCCGAACGCTTCAGAAGGCTCGCCCTGGAGCAGGCCGCCGCCGAGGGCGATCCCGGGCGGCGGGCCGAACTGGAGCGGATGGCCGGGAACCTGAAAAACATCCCCCTGCGGCCGGCCGGCAATTTCCGGGAGGCGATCCAGTCCTTCTGGTTTGTCCAGATCATCCCCCAGATCGAGTCCAACGGCTTTTCCATCACCCCCGGCCGCTTCGACCAGTATATGTGGCCATATCTGGAGCGGGATCTCGCCGCCGGGGAAATAACCCTTGGCGAAGCCCAGGAACTGGTGGACATGCTTTTCCTCAAGATGTCCGAGATCATGCGGGTGGACAGCGCCGGTTTCGCCGAGAGCAACGCCGGCTACGCCGCCGGGCAAAATGTGGTGGTGGGCGGCGTCGATGCCGATGGGAAGGACGCGACCAACCCCCTTTCCCTCATTTGCCTGGCCGCCAACCGCCATGTCCGCCTGCAGCAGCCAAATTTCACCGCCCGCCTCCACCGGGACATGCCGGCCGAATTCCTCGACCGGGTGGTTGAAAGCATCGCTTGCGGCAACGGCATGCCGCAGGTGCTCAACGACGAACTGATCATCGATTCGCTGATCCGGCGGGGCATTCCCCTGGCCGAGGCTCGCGACTACATCCCGGTCGGCTGCGACGAAATAACCGTGCATGGCCAATGGGGCAGGTGCAACGGCGGCTACCTAAATTTCGCCAAAACGCTGGAGGTCGCCCTGGGGGGCGGCCGCGACCTCAAGTACGGCGAGAAGTTGGGGCTTGAAATCGATCCCACGGCGGCGCGGACCTTCGATGATTTCCTGGAAATATTCGACCGTCAACTCGCCCATGGCGTGCTCCTGCAGACCTGCGACGCCAACGCCGCGGATCGCCTGCACCGGGAAATCATGCCCCTTCCCTTCGTCAGCCTCTTCCTGGACGACTGCGTGGCCAAGGGCCGGGACGCCACCGATGGCGGCGCACATTACAACACCACCGGGTTGGTCGGGGTTGGAACCGCCACTTGCGCCGACTCCCTGGAGGCCATCCGCGAAATGGTCTTCAAGCGAGGAAAACTCAGCATCGCCGGCTACCGCGATCTCCTGGCCGCCAATTTCCGAGACGACGAGCTTACCCGCCAATTCATCATCAACCGTCTGGCCAAATTCGGCAACGATGTGGATTCGGTGGACGAGCTGGCGGTACATGTCACCAACAAATATTTCGACGAGGTGGAGAGCCGCCGCAATTCCCGGGGCGGCGATTTCTGGCCGGCCCTCTATTCCGTGAGCGCCCAAATCGGCCTTGGCAACCATACCGCCGCCACGCCCGACGGCCGGTTGGACGGGGCGCCGCTCTCGGACGGCCTTACCCCCATGTACGGCCTGGATGTCCACGGCCCGACCGCGGCCCTCAAATCGGAGGCGAAAATTGACCAAGGCCGCGCCCTCAACGGGGTGATCATCAACCAGCGCTTTACCCCCAACCTGCTAGCCAACCCGTCCGGGCGGGAGAAATTCGCCCAACTGCTCCGCTGTTTCGTGGATTTGCGGAGTTTCCAATGGCAGTTCAACCTGATCGACAACGACACCCTGCGCGCGGCCCAGCGCAACCCCGGCGAATACCGGGACCTGGTGGTGCGGGTGGCCGGCTACAGCGCCATTTTCGTTGAACTTTCCGCCAAGGCGCAGAACTCCATCATCGATCGCTATGCGGCCGACCTGGACTGAGGCGCCGAAAGGCCGCCCTTGTGGGCATGGTGTTCGACATCCAGCGCTTTTCCATCCATGACGGACCAGGCATCCGCACCACCGTCTTCCTTAAGGGCTGTCCGCTCCGTTGCCGCTGGTGCTCCAATCCCGAGTCGCAGCGTACGGAACCGGAGTTGTTCCATAACCCCTCCCGTTGCCTGGCGTGCGGGCTTTGCGCCCCCGTCTGCGCCCAATCCGGCGGCGCCTGGAGCGAGCCGGCGTCGGCCGCCGCCCGGCGCGCCGCCTGCTCCGCCTGCGGCGCTTGCGAGGAGGTTTGCCCCGGAGGGGCGCTTGTCCGCAAGGGGAGCGCCATGACGGCGGCCGAGGTATTGCGCCTGGTGTCGCGGGATCTGCCGATTTATTCCCGCACCAGCGGCGGCGTCACCTTTTCCGGCGGCGAACCCCTCATGCAAGCCGGTTTTCTCCGGGAATTGTTGACGGCCTTCCGCTCGGCGGACATCCCGGCCACGCTGGAAACCTCGGCCTGCGCCGACTGGGAGGACATCAGGCGGGTTCTGCCGCTTCTGGAGCACGTCCTGGTCGACCTCAAACACAGCGATTCCACCGTCCATCGGGAATGGACCGGGGTCGGCCTGGAGCGGATCCGGCCGAACATCGAAAGCATTTTCCGGGAACACGCCTCCGCCCGGCTGCGCATCCCGGTCATCCCCGGCTTCAACAGCGATCCGGCGGCCGGCGAGGGCTTCGCCCGGTTTGCGTCCAAACTGGGCGCCGAGGTCGAACTCCTCCCCTATCACAATTTCGGCGAGGGCAAATACCGCATGCTGGGCCGCGAATATCCCGGGGCCGGCATTGACGCCGCCGCCGCCGCCGGGGCGGCCGAGGAACTGCGGCTTTGTCTTGTCCGCAGGGGGATCGCGACATCGATATACAACTGAGACGGCTGATCGCATAAGAACGGTTCCCTATGACGAACGACGAATGCGCCAAGCCAAAACCCAGGCATCTCACCCATCTTGGGGACGGGCGGCTGATCCGGAAGGATCATCCCGTAATTGTCTGGCGAGGCGAAATGGATTGCTTCGCCGCCTTCCTGCTCGAAGCCCAACTGTTGGGCGAAAGGCTGGGGAAAGCGCGGTTCGCGGCCGAAATCCGGGAGATCGCCGGCTTTGTCCAGCATCTCATCGTCTGCGAGGCGGCGGGGCGGGCAAGCGGGGAATTCCGCCTGCTGGGGTGGTCGGGCGACGAGGTCCGCCGCTTGAGCCACGAGGCCGCCAGATCCGCCGGCCCCGGCCAACCGCCGCGGAGCTGCTCGGCGGAAATGGGGGAGCTGGCGGTCAGCCTAAATCGGCTTCGCGCCCTGTGCCGGAAAGCCGAGTCCGCCGCCGTGACCGCCTTTGTCGACGCGGCCGGACAGGAGCCGCGCCCCGACCTGATCCTGGCTCTGGATCGCCTGTCCAGCCTGCTATATGTCCTGATGTTCAGGCATGGAGATTCCCCCCGTCCGCCGCCCGGGTAAGCCGCCAGGTCTGGAGCGCCACGGATAGGAGGATTAACGCCAGGCCGGCGCAAAAGGACGGGGTGAAGTCCCTGGCCTCGCCCAGGATGAGGGAGGCCAGGATGATGCTGTACACCGGCTCCAGGTTCAGGCTCAGGTTGACGGTGAAGGCCGACACCCGGCGGAGCGCCTGCCACTGGATGATGTAGAGGACCACGGTGCAGAATATCGAGAGCAGGGCGAGATAGGCCAGGTCGCGTTTGTCCGGCCATTGCCAGGCCCACTGGCGCGCGGCGAGGTAAAACGGGACAAACACCGTCAGGATCAGCCAGCCGCCCAGGATTTGATAGAAGAAAAGGGCGCCCGGCGGATGGCGGCCGCTGATTTTCTTGGTGCAGACGACGAAGAGGCTGGCCACGGCGGACGAAACCACGCCGACGGCGATGCCCAGCCGGTATCGGCTGTCGAAGTGGAAAATCAGGATGACCCCGGCCAGGGAGAGCCCGCTGTAGACGAACTCGCGCAGCGACCATTTTGCCCCAAGTATCCAGGGGGAAAACAGGGCGGAAAAAAAGCCCATGAGCGAAATGCACACCAGCGCCACCGAAACGGTGGAAAGCCGGATGCTGGCGTAGAACAGCAGCCAATGCAGGCATTGCAGGCCGCCGACGCCGAAGAGGGCGGCGAGGGCCGGCGCGGACGGGGGCGGCAGGGCGCCGGCCAGGCGCAGGGCCGGCAGCATCACCATAAGCGCCAGCAGAAGCCGCCACCAGACAAGCGGCGTTTCGTCCAACCGGATCAGCTTGCCGAAAATCCCGGTGAAGCCGGCGAGGATGATGGAAATATGCAACTTGATCAAGGCCGCCCGCATATCTGCGTCTCCGGGGCGGCTGGCGGCGGCGCATCCCCTTTTTTCCGTGCCGGCGCCTTCCGGGGCCGTCCCTCCCGCCGCCGCGCAAGTATAGCGTCC
>JAISYD010000177.1 GCA_031270145.1 Planctomycetota bacterium | reverse complement strand
CTCTTTTTCACCGCTTTGAGCTGGAGGCATGCTGAATATGAAGCGAGTCGCTCTGATCCTGTCGTCAACCGCCCTGCTGGCCGCGGCCTATTTTCTGGCCGCGCCGTCACGCCCGGCCGCGTCGCAAGAGTCGGCCGGCCCCGCCGCCGCCCCGCCGCTCCCGATAGTCGGCGTCGTCACCCTCAAGGCGGAGGACGTGACCATCAGCCAGATGCTTAACGGCCGGGCCGCCCCCTCCGTCATCGCCGAGGTGCGGCCCCAGGTGAACGGCATCATCCTGAGCCGGCTCTTCGAGGAGGGCTCGGACGTCACCCGCGACATGCAGCTTTACCAGATAAACCCCGCCCTTTACGACGCGCAACTGAACCAGGCCGAGGCCGGGCTGGCCAAGGCGCGCGCCAACGTCTCGGTCGCCGAGGCGAAGCTGGCCCGCTACCGCCGCCTCATCCAGGCCAAGGCGGTCAACCAGCAGGAATACGACGAGGTGGAGGCGGCCTCGAAGCAGGCCGAGGCTGAGGTGGGCATCGCCGAGGCCGCGGTGCGCCTGGCCCGCATCAATGTGGACTACGCCAAGGTGCGCTCGCCCATCACCGGCCGGATCGGCAAATCCTCCGTCACCCAGGGCGCCCTGGTGACCGCCAGCCAGGCCGCCCCGCTGGCGGTGGTGCAGCAGCTTGATCCCATCTACGTCGATGTGGCCCAGCCCGTATCCTGGGCCCTGGAGCTGAAGGACAGCCTGCGGGCCGGCGTACTCCAGAACACCGGCCAAAGCCACGCCGCCGTGCGGCTGACCCTGGATAACGGCCAGCCCTACCCCGAAACCGGCAAACTCCTCTTCGCCGACGTCACCGTCGACCAAAGCACCGGCAGCATCAGCCTGCGGGCCGAGTTCCCCAATCCCAACCACGTCCTTCTGCCAGGCATGTTCGTGACCGCCGTCCTGGATATGGCCCAGAAGAGCGGCGCCATCACCATCCCGCAAAGGGCGCTGTTGCGCGAGCCCGACGGCGGGGCCTACGTCCTGCTGGCCGGAGCCGGCGGCGCGGTGGAGAAGCGGCCGGTCAAGCCGCTCCGGGCCATCGGCGCCAAGTGGCTGATCGGCGACGGGCTGGCGGCGGGGGAAAAGGTGGTGGTCGACGGCTTCCACCTGATCCGCTTCCCGCCCGGCGGCCCGGCGCCCCGGGTGGAGACGGTGGAGGCGGAGGACTGACATGGCGAAATTCTTCATCAACCGCCCCATCTTCGCCTGGGTCGTGGCCATAGTCATGATGCTGGGGGGCGCCGTCAGCATCTACGTGCTGCCCGTGGCCCAATATCCCCATATCGCCCTGCCGCAGGTGGTCATAAACGCCAGCTATCCCGGCGCCTCGGCCGAGACCCTGTCGAACACCGTCACCCAGATCATAGAGCAGAACATGAACGGCATCGACAACCTGCTCTACATGTCGTCCGCCACCCAGTCCTCGGGCTACGTCGATGTGAACTTGACCTTCCGCAACGGGGTCGATCCCGACATCGCCCAGGTGCAGGTGCAGAACAAGTTGCAGCTCGCCATCCCCATGCTGCCGCAGGAGGTGCAGCGGCGCGGGCTGTCGGTCAGGAAAACCAGCGCCTCCTTCCTCATGGTCGTGGGCTTCATTTCCCGCGGCGGCGACATGAACGAGACCGACATCGCCGACTACGTCAACACCTACGTCAAGGACGGCCTGGCCAGGCTGTCCGGCGTGGGCGAGATCCAGGTTTTCGGCGCCCAGCGCTCCATGCGCGTCTGGGTGGACCCGCTCAAGCTCGCCAATTTCGGCCTGACCATCGCCGACATCGAGGCGGTGATCGAACGGCAGAACTTCCAGGTCTCCTCCGGCCAGATCGGCGGCATGCCCAACGTCTCCGGCCAGGGCATGAACGCCACCATCATCGCCCAGTCGCAGTTGCAGACGGTCGAGGAATTCGAGGAGATGCTGATCCGGGTCAAGCCGGACGGGGCGCGCCTGCGGATGCGCGACGTGGCCCGCGTCGAGCTGGGCCGCGAGGACTACGGCTTCGAGGGCCGCTATTTCGACCAGGAATCGGGCGGCAAGGGCTACTCCTCGGCCGGCGTCGCCATCAGGCTGGCGACCGGCGCCAACGCCCTGGACACCGCCGGCCGGGTGAAGGAATACATGGACGCCGCCAGGTCCTTCTTCCCGCCCGGCCTGGACTATCTTTTCCCCTACGACACCACTCCCTTTGTGCGCATCTCGATACGCGAGGTGATGAAAACGCTGGTCGAGGCGGTGATCATGGTGGTGCTGGTGCTTTACGTCTTCCTCCAAAACTGGCGCACCACCATCATCCCCTCCATCGCCGTGCCGGTGGTGCTGCTGGCCTCCTTCGCGGTGGTGCTGGCCTTCGGCTTCAGCATCAACACCATGACCATGTTCGGCATGGTGCTGGCCATCGGCATGCTGGTCGACGACGCCATCGTGGTGGTGGAAAACTGCGAAAGGCTGATGCGCGAGGAGAAGCTGCCCCCCAAGGCGGCGGCGGAGCGCTGCATGGAGCAGCTCACCGGCGCCCTGATCGGCACCGCCATGGTGGTGGTGGCGGTGATGCTGCCGATGGCCTTTTTCGGCGGCTCGGCCGGCGTCATCTACCGCCAGTTCTCCATCACCATCTGCACCGCCATGACGCTTTCCATCGTGGTGGCCATCGTCCTGACCCCGGCCCTGTGCGCCACCATCCTGGACGCCCGGGATTTCGAGAAGGGGGAGGCGACCACCGGGCTGTTCGGCCTGTTCAACCGCTATTTCATGGCCACCTCCGTACGCGCCTACGTGGCCATCGTCGGCCACATGACCGGCAGGTGGGTTCGCTACGCCCTTGTTTACGCCATCCTGGTCGGCGCCATGCTCTATTCCTTCCGCCATATCCCCACCGCCTTCCTGCCCGAGGAGGATCAGGGCGTCATGCTGGTGGAGATCCAGCTTCCGGCCGGCTCCACCCTGGATCAAACCCTTGAGGTTCTGGGAGGTGTGGCGGAATACTTCGTGAACGAGGAAAAGGATGCGGTGACCTCGGCCTTCGGGGTGGCCGGCTTCAGCCTTTCCGGGATGGGGCAAGACTCCGCCATGGCCTTCATCAAGCTGCGCGAGTGGGACGAGCGGCAAAAGCCGGAACTCCGGGTCAAGGCCCTCCAGGCCAGGGCCATGAAGCGCTTCATGTTCACCCCCGGGCTCAACCGGGCCGGGGTGGTCTTCCCCATCGTGCCGCCGGCGGTGATCGAGCTGGGAACCTCGGGCGGCTTCGACGCGCAATTGATCGACATGGCCAACGTCGGCCATGCGGCGGTCATGCGGGCCAAGGACAGCTTCCTCGCCCTGGCCGGCCAGCCCCGCTACGCCAGGCTGATGCAAAACGTCCGCCACAAGGGCAAGTCCGACCAGCCGCAATACAAAATCTCCGTCGACAACGCCAAGGCCGTGTCCCACGGGGTGGCGCTCGCCGACATCCACGACATGCTGAGCAAGGGCTGGGGCGGCGACTACATCAACGACTTCCTGAACGACGGCAGGATCAAGAAGGTTTCCCTCCAGGCCGAGGCGGCGTCGCGCATGCTGCCGGAGGACTTTTCCAAATGGTATATCCGGAACAACCAGGGCACGATGACCCCGTTCGGGGCGCTTTTCACCGGGGAGTGGATTTACGGCTCCCCCCGGCTGGAGCGCTACAACGGCCTGCCGTCGGCCGAGATAATGGGCGACGCGCTCCAGGGCGTCAGCACCGGCGAGGTCATGCTGGCTTGCGAGGAAATCGTCCGGGAGATCAACCGGACCATCCCCGGCGTCGCCCTCGACTGGACCGGCCTGTCGCTGCAGGAGCGCCAGGCCGGCGAGCAGACCACGGCGCTGTACGCCGTGTCCATCCTGGCAATCTTCCTGTTCCTGGCCGCCCTCTACGAAAGCTGGACCATCCCCCTGTCGATCCTCATGACCCTGCCCATCGGCATAATGGGGGTGGCGGCGGCGGCCCTGGTCTTCCATCTGGCCAACGACATCTATTTCCAGGTGGGATTCCTGACCATCATCGGCCTGGCGGCCAAGAACGCCATCCTGATCGTCGAATTCGCCCGCACCCTGCACGAGGACGAGGGCATGGACATCGTCAGGGCGACGATCGAGGCCTGCCGCCTGCGCCTGCGGCCCATCTGGATGACGGTGCTTACCTTCATCCTGGGGGTGCTCCCCCTCGCGATCAGCTCCGGCGCCGGCTCCGGCGCCCAGAACACCATCGGCATCGGCATCACCGGCGGCATGGTCACCAACACTTTGCTGGGCATCATCTACGCGCCGTTGTTCTTCGTGCTGGTCACCCGGGCATTCTCGTGGCGGAAGGGCAAAAAGCCGGCCGCCGCCAATCCGGCGGGAGGCGCGCCATGAAACTGGATCGCGCGGCGGAAGGGGTTCGGCGGGCGGGGCTGGCCGGCTTTCTCCTGCTTGCCGCCATTTTGACCCGCGGCGCGCCGGCGGGGGAGGCGGATGTCCCGGCGCCGCTGCCGCCGCCGCCGGAATTGTTGAATATCCTTGGCATTGATGGCGTTCCCTATTTGCCGGCCGCTCCCGGCGACGCCGCCGAGACCCGGCGGGCGCTGGAGCCGCCGGCGGCGGTCGCTGCCCCGGCGGGCGGCGAAAATCCGCCGCCTCGGCCGCCGCCCTCCCGCCCGGCGGCGGTCTCCCGGGCGCCCATGTCCGATCTGACTGTTTCCCCTCCGTCCCAATTCATGCCGTCGGAATACTTCGATTTTCCCATTGACGCCGGCGGCGAGGAGGTGCCCGGGGTGGTGATGCCGGAGGTGGATGAAAGCTATTTCGCCAACCAGGTCCCGCGCGGCCCGCCGCTCGGCCGGGCGGCCGTTCCCGGCATGAGCGTCCGCCAGCTGTCGCCCTTCCTCGCCCTGGCCAAGGGCAGCGAGGCCGCCGCCATCGAGGCCGGGAAAACCGGCGATCAGGCGGTTTTCGCCGAACAGATCGCCAAGGCGCTCTCCGCCTACGCCGACATCGTGGCCATGGCCGACGCCGGCAACGAGGCGCGGGAGGAGGCTTGGTATGGCGTAGCCAGGTGCGAATACCGCCGCGGCAACTGGTGGAAGGCCTTCGACGCCCTGGAGCGCTCCTTCCCCGGCCGCTTCGATCGGAGCGAGGTGGCGGGCCGTATAAAGCTCGAGATGTTCATCGGCGAGCGCCTGTGGCGGCTGGGCGGGGCCAAGGTGGCGGACGCGCATTCCGGGGACGGATTGCTCAACGGCTACCAGGCGGCCTCGCGGGTCTACGCCGCGGCCATCTTCAACCAGCCGACCGCCAGCGACGCCCCGCTGGCGCTGCTCCGTCGGGGCGACGCCGCCGCAATCGAGGAGGATTGGGAGGCGGCCGAAAAGTTTTACCGCCAGGTGGTGGAATATTATCCCGAAAGCGATCCGGCCATGCAGGCCAGATCCTCCCTGGCCGAAGCGGTTTTGCGCCGCTATTCGGCCGGGGCGCCGGAGGCGGCCAGGGATGATGTGGGCCTGATTATGGACGATGTCGAGCGCGCCGACGCCGAGCTGTCGAGCGAAGCTGAGGAGAGGCGCCGACGGGCTGTGGCCCTGGCCAACGATATCGAGGCCGAGACCAGGTTGCGCCACGCCAAGGAATATTTGAAAAATGTGCGGGTGCGCAAGAGCCGCGACGCCGCCGTATTTTTATTGGGCGACATCGTGTCGCATTTCCCCGCCGCCCCCCAGGCGAGGGAGGCGGCGGATATCTTGAGGAATATGGGGATTGACCCCCCGATGGTCCTTTCCGACGGCGGGCGTTTCCCCATCGCTTCCGGTTGGAGCGGCCGCGAATCCGGGGCCGGCGGCGTTTTTCCCGGGGGATCGGCCACCCTGGATGGACAGGATGGCGGGGGGGGCGGCGTTTCCCCGCCGCCATCGGAGACTGTTTACCAGGAGGCGGCGCCGGTCCAGGCCGGCGCGCCGTGACGCGCGTCCGGACGGCGCGGCGGATCTGAAAAACCCTCCGCCGCCGGGCGCGGCCAACCTTTCGCGGGGCGCCCGGGCGGGGCGCCCGGCTTGCCGCAAGGGAGTTTCGCCATGCTGAAAAACCATCCTGGGCGCGTCATCTGCGGCCTATTCGCGATCTTGGCCTGGATCGCTCCGGCCCGGGCCGCGGGCGAGTGGGAATGGACGCGGGGGCAGGGCTGGGTGATGGGGGCCGGCGTGTCGCGTCCCACCCCCAAGGAACAGCTTTCCCACGCCTATGAATTGGAGCAGCGCGGCGAATTCATGGATTCGGCCCGCCAGTATTTCCTCCTGGTGCAGAATTTCCCCAATTCGCCGGAGGCGGGCGTGGGGTTGCAGCGCCTGGCCCGCTGCCTTTTCGAGATGGAGAACTATTACACCTCCTACAAGGCCATCGAGCAGGTCATCAAAACCTATCCGAACACCGGCCGCATGACCGATTTGCTGGCGATCGAGCTCTCCATCGCCAAAAAAATGATGGTCTCGCAAACCCCGGATCTATTGGCCCGGAACGAAACGGAGGATCGGGCCGCCAATATCCGCCGGGCCCTGGAGATCGTCGACTCGGTACTTGAGCACGACCCTTACGGCCCGTCCGCGGCCGAGGCCTACCTGGTGCGGGGCGAGGGCAATCTCTTCATCGGCGAGATCAATGCCGCCCGCTCCGCCTTCGAGGCGGTGCGGGACGAGTTCGCCCGCTCGGATTTCGTCGAGCGCGCCCGCCTGGGGATCCTCCGCTGCGACGCGCTGGTCGGCCAGGCCAATCCGGCGGAGGTCAGGGAACAGATCGAGTTGTTGCGCCAGATCGAGGCGGATAGGCAAAAGGAGGGGGTCGCGGCCGGCGACGGGTCAGTCGACGAGTTTGACGATGTGGATGGGTTCATCCGCAAGGGCGACGAGGTGGAGGCGGCCAAGATGATGGAACAGGCTTCCCAGTACCGCCGCATGGGAACCCGGGCCGCGGTCAAGTCGTCCGAATTCCTTTATAAGGAAGTGGCTCGCCGCTATCCCGGCACACCCCAGGCCAAGGAGGCCATGGCGCTGGCCGGCGACATGGCGCTTCCCCCCGAGGACGGCCTGTTGCGCCGGAATTTGCGTCATCTCAGGCTGAATCCCTTCTCCTGGAACCGGGATGCGGAACCGCCGTGGATTGTGCCGCAGATCAATCCCGAGGACATGGTGGTGGTCGACAGCGGGCTTGGGCCCATCGCCGGGGTTCCCGAAACCGGGTCGCCGCGGCAAACCGCCGCGGCGGCCGGGGTAAGGCCGGCGGGCTTGCGCGAAGCCGAGGCCGACGCCGGCTATTCCGCCGAGCCGGCCGGCCCCTCCCGCCAGCCGGCTCCGAATTTCATTGACGGCGTCGGAAGGTCCGGAAGCGATCCGTCCGCGGACGGCTACCGGGATGTTGCCGCCGGAGCCGCCTATTCGCCTCGGCTGCCGGCCAATCCCCTGCCGACCGCCTCGGAAACCGATCTCATCCCGCTGGATGCCGGCGGAGCCGGCCAGCCGCTCCCGGGCTACGCGGGCGCTCCGGTTCCGGCTCCCATCCCCGAGCTTTCGCCGGTCTCCTATCCGGCGCCGGAGTCCCAGCCAATATTGAACTCCATTGAGTACAACACCCCCCTGAGCGACTTGGTGGGACCGGCCAGGCGACCGCCCCCGGCCCCCTTGCCCCTCGACGTCACGGGCGGCTATGCGCAAACGGCGCCGGCGGCCAATGGCGGCTACTATTACACTCCGGCGCCGGAGGCGTATTCCGCCTATCCGGCCCCGGACTACGGTTCCCGGGGCGCTTATCAGGGCCAGGGCTATGAAATAACCGCCGGCGCGCCGATGGCGGCGCCTTACTACAATCCGTCCGCGGCAAGTTCGGGTTGGACGCTGGGCGAGGATTTCAGGTGAGGCGGCCATTTTGCCGGAGAAGCCGGGGTGGATTGTTGCGGGGAGGGGGAGCCATGCGGACGCTGACTGGCCGGGCGCTTTTCTTCTTTTTGGCTTTGGCGGCCGTTTGCGCCCTGCCGGGCTGCCGCACCTCCACCGCCTCCGGCCTCCCCTCCCATATCCGGACGGTCGAAGTGCGGATATTCCAGAACAAGACCATGTATAAGGGGATCGAGGGTACCTTGGCCAGGGTCATGATCGATCGCGTCAACGCGGATCCGGGGATACAGGCGGTCTCAAGCGGAGGCGACGCGGTGCTCAGCGGCGAGATAACCGCCGTCAACCGCTCCACCCTGAGGGAAACCACCTCGAACGAGCCCGGCACCATCCTCATCACCATCCAGGCGGTTTATTCGTTCTACGACGTGAAAAACCGCCGCTACCTGATCGAGGACGCGGCGATATCCAGTTCCGAAACCGGGATGTCGCCCGGCATTTACGAGTCCACCCGCGGCGGCGACTCCGCCCAAGGCGAACGGGGCGCGGCCCGGGCCATGGCCGGGGAGATTGTCCGGCGCACCATCGGTATGTGGTGAGATTGGCGCAAAAGGCGAAAGAAGGAAAATTGCGACATGGCTAACTTTGGCGACGGCGACCGCTCCCCCCGGCAGCCCCGCAGGGGCCGCTCCCTGTGGATGTGGGCGATTATCATAATGTTCGTGCTGGGGGTTTTGGTCATCGAGGGTCCGGGCGAGCGGGGCGGGAAGGGGACGGATATCGCCTACAGCGACTTCCTTGAATCCCTCGACAAGCGGCGCGTCCGCTCGGTGACCATTGAGAAGGACACCGGCAACATCAGGGGGGAGTTCCATGTTTCCGGCCAGCCGTCGGGCGGCGGCGGCCCCAGGAATTTCACCACCAGCGCCCATCCCCGCTCCATTCCGGAACTGGAGGCGCTGCTGCGCAGCCACCATATCGCCTTCGCCTACGAGGGCCCCGGCATTTGGCGGGAGATCCTGCCGCTGGTCGCCTGGGCCGCCGTTCTCGGCCTGCTCTTCTATTTCTTCGTCTACCGTCAGATGCGGGGCGGCGGCGGCATGCTCTCCTTCGGCAAGAGCCGGGCGGTCCGGGTCACCCGCGACAAGAACCGGAAGTCCTTCGCCGACGTGGCCGGCGTCGACGAGGCCAAGGCCGAGGTGGAGGAGATTGTCGAGTTCTTGAAAAACCCCGCCCGCTTCCAGCGGCTGGGCGGCCGCCTCCCGAGGGGGGTTCTCCTGATCGGCAGCCCCGGCACTGGGAAAACCCTGCTGGCCAAAGCCATCGCCGGCGAGGCCGACGTGCCCTTCTTCACCATTTCCGGCTCGGACTTCGTGGAAATGTTCGTGGGCGTGGGAGCCAGCCGGGTGCGGGATCTTTTCGAGCAGGCCAAGGCCAATTCGCCCTGCATCATCTTCCTGGACGAGATAGACGCGGTCGGCCGGAAGCGCGCCAACGACTTGCCTGGCTCCGGGATTGAGACCGCCCAAACCCTTAACGCCATCCTGGTGGAGATGGACGGCTTCCAGTCCGACGACAACGTCATCGTCGTCGCCGCCACCAACCGCCCGGACGTCCTGGACCCGGCGCTCCTCCGCCCCGGCCGCTTCGACCGGCGCATTTATGTCGACGCGCCCGATGTCCGCGGCCGGGAGCAGATACTGGCGGTCCACGCCAAGGGGGTCAAATTGGCGGACAATGTCGACCTGTCGATAATCGCCAGGGGCACCCCCACCTTCTCCGGCGCCGACCTGGAAAACCTTATGAACGAGGCGGCCCTGATCGCCGCCATGCTGGGCAAGGAGTCGGTGGACATGTCCTGCCTTGAAGAGGCCAAGGACAAGGTCCGCTTTGGGCGGGAGAAGCGCTCCCGGGTTCGGGACGACGAGGAGCGCCGTTCGACCGCCTACCACGAGGCCGGTCACGCCCTGTTGATGCGCTTGGTCCCGGAGGTCACGCCGCTCCACAAGGTCACCATCATCCCCCGCGGCCGGGCCCTTGGCGCCACCATGCAATTGCCGGAGAAGGACGAGTACAACATGGGGCGCAAGCGCATCCTTGGGGAGATCGTCGTTCGGCTGGGGGGCCGGGCGGCGGAGGAGATTTTCCTTTCCGACATCACCAACGGCGCGGCCATGGATTTGCAGCAATCCACCGGCCTGGCCATGGCCATGGTGTGCGAATGGGGCATGACCGACGCCCTGGGGCTGCCGTATCTTTCCGCCGCCGATCACGGCGACGGCGAGCTGTTCGCGCTCAACAAGCCGTATTCCGAGGACACGGCGCGGCTTATCGACGAGGAGGTGCGCAAAATTCTGGACCGCGGCTATGTCGAGGCCAGGCGCCTGCTTTCGGAAAACCGGGAAAACATGGAACTCCTGGTGGCCGCCCTGCTCGAATACGAAAGCCTTTCCCGCGACGAAATCGACCTCCTGCTCAAGGAAAAATCGCTTGCCGGCTTGCGGGAGCTCAGGGCCAGGGCGGATGAAAAGGCCCGCTCCACCTCCGCCGCCTTGCTGGCTCGGGAGGAAAAAACGAGCAAGGACGCCGTCCCCCCGGCCAAAGCGGATTCGCCGCCGCCGATCGCCGCCCCCTGACCGCTTGCGGGGCGGGAGAAGTTGAAAAAAAAAAGATTTTTTTTGAAAGAAAGTCCGGAAACCGGGAAAATCGGTTGGAGAGGATTTTCGCGCCCGCTTTTTATCGGAAGTGGCGCAAAATAATGCCTAATATTGAATATGAGCGGTTTTTTGGCCGATGAATACTCTAAAGGGCGATGGGGCGGAGCGCGTCCAGGTTCGGCTCCTGGATGCCGCCATGGCGTCCGAGGCAATTGTTCAAGCGGGGGTAGAGTCTGGCTTTTTTCAGGAGGCGTGACATGAAATCAATACGTTCACTGGCCGGTCTTGTTTGCGGCGCGCTATGTTTGACCTTGTTTTCCGGTTGCGAAACGCAACAGTCGGCTTGCGAGCGGGAAAAGCGCATCACCGAGCGCTTGGACGAGATGCAGTCGGATCTGGACAACCAGATTACCGGCATCAATTCGGAGATGGCCAATCTGCGGGCCAACCCGCCGGTGGTGGTGCAGCAGGTGCCGGCGTCGGCCCCGGTGCAGATCGACTCCATCGCCATCGAGGATAGCGGCTACCCGTCCAAGCGCGACGAGCTCCAGGCCCTGGCGGCCGCCAGCCGGCAGCAGCAACTCTACCTGCCGCCGCCCGCGCCGGCGCGCTCTTCCAACAGCCGCGGCAATATCCGGGTCCCGGTGCCGGCCCGCACCGTGCAGGCCGCCCTCCGCGAGGCCGGATTCTACAACGGGAACATCGACGGCAAGGTGGGGCCGCAGACCGTGAACGCGATTTCCGCCTTCCAGCGCAGCCAGGGCATCAAGGTCGACGGCATTGTCGGCCGCATGACCTGGCAGCACCTTCAGGCTTTTGTCCCGGCCGGCATGAGCACCACGCGGTTGAAATGACGGGCGGCCGCGGTTTCCGGGGAAACGCCGAATATGGCGGGAAACCCTGTTGACAGGCCCTTGCCGTTCGCTATGATGATGCGCTCCAAGCGGCGCCCGTTTAGCTCAGTTGGTAGAGCAACTGACTCTTAATCAGTAGGTCCTGGGTTCGAGTCCCAGAGCGGGTACCAATTAAAACCTCCGCAGCCCCAAGGGGTTGCGGTTTTTTACAGGTCGGGCGGGCGCCGCCGGCATGGGACCTGCCCATTCCCAGGCGGCCGGGCCGGCTATCTTTCATCCTCCCCGCGCGCCAATTTGACGTGCGAATCCGCCATCTCGTAGCCGGCCGCCTGGGAACAAGCGGTGTTAAGTTCCAAGGCGGCGACGGCGGCGGCGCAAATTTCCGCCAGGCGCATGACATGCTCGTGATCGTCCACGCTTTTGCCGAAACCGGCGCAGCCGATAAGTTCCAGCGCCTCGCGGGCGGCGCCGAACC
>JAISYD010000332.1 GCA_031270145.1 Planctomycetota bacterium | reverse complement strand
TTCCCCGTAATATATCACGAAACTGCCGCCCTGATACAGAATTAAATCCCCGGCGGTCGCATTTGTCGGTTCGTCGTTCCGGGGCAGGGTCTGTCCGATAGGACCGACTTTCTCAAAACAGCCGTAATCATGCATTTTGATCGTCAGCGGCTTGCTGCGCAAAAGGGTCATAAACGCCTCTGCGGATGAGTTGTCAGCCATTATGGCTGTCAATGTTACGTCACCGACCGTGATAATCATTTTTGCCTTTTCACTCCGTTCCGCCTGCGGCGGCAACCCTTGTGGAGCGTCCGCCTCGCCGGTCGCTTTGGCCGTTTCGCCAATCGGGCCCACCCCATCCGATGACGACACGGGCGCGCCCGTCGGCGTCATGCTGGCTTGAGGTCTCGGGCTTTCGCCCTTGAGGTGAACGGCCATGTCGGTCAAGGCGGGACTTGACGGCGGATTGGTCGGTGTGCTTGGCGGGCCGCTTGGCGAGCTGTCGGGCCACTTCGCTCGAGCCGGATCGCCAGCCGCGGCGGCCTCCCCGCCCGCGCTCCCGGGGCCGCATCCGCAAGCGGTGAGGGCCAATGGAATCAGCAGGAACGCGGCAATCGCGGACAACGCCTTTGCCACAATGAACCCCCGTGTTGGCTGACCCCGCGTCTTGCGCTACTTCAATCGTCCATATTCCTCATCCGTAACGGGCTCGACCCACTCGTTCGAAGCGCCCTCCGCCGGAATTTCGAGCGCCAGGTGGGAAAACCAACTGTCCGCCGCCGCGCCGTGCCAATGCTTGACATCGGCTTTGATGCTCACGACGTCGCCCGGGCGCAGTTCGCGCGCCTCCTCGCCGTATTCCCGGCAGTAGCCCCGGCCGCCGGTCGCGAGCAGAATCTGCCCGCCTTTGCGGTGGATATGCCACCAGTTGCGGCAGCCTGGGGCGAACGTGACGTGGGCCGTGGCGACTCCCTGCGTTGTGAGCATTTTCAGATAGCTTTGGCCGGTGAAATACTTGGCGTAAGCCACATTCGGCTCGCCGACCCCGAAGATCGCCCCTTTACCCAATTCGTTGTCGGCGGGGCGCTCCTCCGACCAGATTTCTTTCGCCGCCCGGAACGCCGCCCACGCCCTCGGCCAGCCGCCATAAAACGAAAGATGGGTGAGGATCGAGGCAATTTCCCCTCTCGTGACCCCGTTGTCCCTCGCTTTGCCCAAATGGAACTCGAGCGGAGAACCGGCAATCCCGCCCGCCGTCAGCGCGGCGACGGTGATCATGCTCCGCTCCCTGGGCGACACGGTCGCCTCGTCCGCCCACACCTCGCCAAAGAGCAGGTCGTCGTTGATCCGGGCGAACTGGGGGGCGAAGCCGCCGAGCTCGTCGCGGCCGGCCGTAACCTTTTCATGCGTCATGCCGTCACCCGTTCCTTCAAGGCTCGTACTCGCCTTGGTTTGGATCGCCATCGTTTGGCGCGGGGCCTTTCACCTCTCCTTGACGCCGTTTTCCGCCAGCCATTCGCCGATGTCGCGGCCAAGAGCCGAACCGCCCGAATAATGGACGGACAGAGCCTCGCCCATCCGGGCGTTGGGAGCGAGTTTGGCGATGGCCGTCAGGCTCTGCCCGAAACGCCCCCCGCCGTGGCTGCAAAAGGCGATGATCGTCTTGCCGGAGAAGTCGTATTCCTCGAGAAACGAGGCGATCGGCATGGGGATGGACGCCCACCAGTTGGGGTATCCGAGCAATATGACGTCGTAGCGCCCCATGTCGTCCACCCGCTTCGCCAGTTCCGGCCTCGCCTGGGCGCGCTGGTCGCGCTGGGCCTCGCTCAGCACGGTGTTGTAGTCGCCCGAATACGACCGGGCCGGTTCGATCTCGAACAGGTCGGCGCCGGTCCGCTCCCGGATCATCCCGGCGATTGCCCGCGTGTTTCCGCCCCAGGAGTAGTAGGCGATCAGGACCTGGCCGGCGCCGGCGGCCTTTTCCGGCCGCGCCTCGGAGCCCGTGACGAGGCCGGCGCCGGGGACGGCGTTGAGCGCCAGCCGGATGCCGACATTGAAGCTGCCCTTCTCCGCCGCCATGGCGGCGCGGTAGGCGGAGCGCGTGTTCTTGGCGAAATCGTTCCAGCCGCCGCCGCGGTACACGCGAAGCGTGCCCGAGGCGGGGCCGGCGGGATCACTTTGGGCCTGGGCGCCATACTCGCCGTAGTAGTCCCACACCCACTCGCCCACGTTGCCGTGCATGTCGTGGAGCCCGAATTCGTTCGGGGGAAAGCCGCCGGGGGCGACCGTGGTCTGCCGGTATTGGCCGGGCTTGGCCTCGAGATTGCCTTGGGAGAAATAGTTCTCCTCAATCAGGTAGGGATAGTGCCCGTAGTAATTGGCCTCGTCGGCGCCGATTGATTTTTCCGTGTTGAACGGGGTCTCCGTCCCGGCGCGGCAGGCGTACTCCCATTCGGCCTCCGTGGGCAGGCGGTAGCCGTTCGCGCTTCGGTCCCACGTGACGGTCCGGCCGGAAACGGAGTAGGCCGGCGTCAATCCCTCCTTTTGGCTGCGGGCGTTGCAGTAGGCGATGGCGTCCAGCCAGGAGACGTTCTCGACCGGCAGTTCGGGGCCGGAAAAGGCGCTCGGCTTGCGGCCGGTGACCTCGAGGAATTCCGCCTGGGTCAGTTCATGGCGGCTCAGGCGGAAATCGCCGACCGTTACGGCATGCCGCGTTTCGTCCGCTCCGCGCCAAGCTTCGGAATCCGGGCTGCCCATCTGGAACTGGCCGCCCCGGATCAATACAAAGTTTTCCGGAATCCTCACGTTGCCGACCTCGCTGGCCCCGGTCGCCGTCATGGCGGTTGCGGTTTCGCCGCCTGTCGCGGCGTAGGCGGTTCCACCGGTCGGCGTCCCGGCGCCGCCGATGGCGCTTGATGCCGCCACCATGAGCAGCAAAAGCAGATACCCGACGCTCCGTCCCATCCGCCGCATCCTTTCTATTTTCCTATGTCAAGCCCATTCAACCAGTCCGTGACGGCCTTCCCCGGGTTCTCCAGTCCGGAGGAATCCTCAAGATGAAGCCCGTCCAGCACCGTGGCGCCCGGCTCCAAACCCTTGATGGCCGCGATGGTGTCGGAAAACCCGCTGCCGCCGCTGGTGCAGAAGGGCGCGATGATTTTGCCGGACAAGTCGTAAGAATCAAAAAAGGTGTAAAGAATCATGGGCATGTCCGCCCACCAATTCGGGTACCCAATGTAGACGACGCCATAGTCGGCGAAATTGTCGACGCCGCCGGAGAAAGCGGGGCGGGCGTTGGCGCGCCTCTCTTGGGTGGCCGTGTTCACGGCGGTGTCGTAGTCGTCAGAATATGGCACCACCGGCAAAAGCTCGAAGATGTCGGCGCCCGTTTGGCGTTGGATTTCCTCCGCCATCAGGCGGATGTTTCCGGACCATGAATAATACACAATCAACGCCTTCACGGCCTCTCCCTTATCTTGGGCGGGCATGGCGACCGCCGAGGCCTCCTGGCTTGTCCGCGCCGCGTCGACGTTCTCCGCCGCTTGCCGTGGCGGTGAGGGGGCCGGGCCGCTGTCGCAAGCCGCCAGAGCGAGCGGCAGCACGCAAGACAACATGAGCGTAATCAAATTTTTCATATCAACACCTCTTTATTCTCCCAATAATTTATGATTCAGATCTTATGCATCTGATTTGAATGAAATATAAATTTAGTATCTTTATATTTTTATTTTAACTATTAATTAGCATTTAATGGTTAATGGTTATTATTCGTCTTCCGGATTTCGTACCGAAGAAAATCCTGATGGCCGGGTTGTTCTAGCCGGAATTATCTGGTTATAAATTTATTTCATCAATAGTGCTACTGCTTTTTTTGCTCTATAAACTGATCCGTTCGGCTCCTGCGTATTACATTTTGGGCCTCAATCGCAGGCGCGTTTCCGGTTGCCTCATGGCCAAGCCGCGGGCCGCGCCGGGTACTTATCATTGATCGCTCTGCAAAAACCCTAAAATCGACCAAAACGTTAAAATATTCACCAATGATTACGACGGGTTAAAATCGGCAATTCTGAAAATGGGGGGTTTTTGCCGGTCGATCATCATTGAGATTCCAAATCACGGTCGTCGCGCCGCCACGCCTCCACGACCTCTGTTGCGGTTCCGGCCCCAGCCTTCACTGTTTTCGCCATGCCCCGATGGCAATGCCATCCGTCAGGCTGGCCTCGTCGCTGGTCACCGCCTTTTTCCCCGCCCAAGCAAGGGTCCCGGCCATTGGTTTATCCGGGGGGAAACCGGCCAGGCGGGACGGCGACGCTTTCCGCCGCCGCGCCCGGCGCTGTCGCCGCCGCGGCCTGGCCCAGGCAATTCGTGAAATCTTGGACATTGTACCGCCCGCCGAACGAAATGTATAATACTTATATTATATAATTTAATATGCTTGGAAAGCATATTGTTTCGTGATACATTTGACCGGGCCGAACGGAAGGGAGACGGCCAGAAATGGATATGAGGGTTCTGCGCTATTTTCTGACCGCCGCCCGCGAGGGGAACCTTTTGAAGGCGTCCAAGGTTCTGCTCGTGACCCAGCCCACGCTCTCGCGCCAGCTCATGGAGCTGGAGGCGGATTTGGGCGTAACGCTGTTTCTCCGCCGGAGGGGGACCCGCAGAATCGCCTTGACGGAGGACGGGACGCTTCTGCGCAAGCGGGCGGAGGAAATCCTGGCCCTGGTCGACAAGACGAAATCGGAACTGACGGCGCCAAGGGACGCCATCAGCGGCGAAATCCACATAGGCAGCGGGGAAACCCACGTCATCAGGCTGTTGTCCGCCCTGATCAAGGACATGCGTGACGAGTATCCCAACCTAAGTTTCCATTTTTTCAGCGGCGATGCCGTGGCCGTCATGGAGCGGCTGGACAAAGGCCTGATTGATTTCGGGGTTTTGATAAATCCGCCCAACGTTTCCCAATACGACTCCATACTGCTTCCCGAAGCCGACACATGGGGCCTTCTGATGCGCAAGGACCATCCGCTGGCCGGGAAAGACGCCAT